>DATFQH010000185.1:0-5283 GCA_035264385.1 Pedobacter sp. | reverse complement strand
AAGTTTTCCTTGAAGTTTCCCTGCGTTTTCCACATTAGATGATGATGCATATTGTGGTCCAACCGGGTATCCCATCCATTGTTCGTTCCACCAGATCTTATCCATTCTGTTGTCGTGACATCCCGAGGAGGCCACCGCAACTTTGTAAAATTCAGGGTGGAACAGCAATGCCCCCATCGCACTTTGGCCGCCGGCTGAATTTCCAAAAATACCGACCTTACTGGTGTCCATATAGGAATACTTTTTTGCGGCAGCCTTGATAAATGCAATGCGGTCCGGAAAGCCTGCGTCTTTGAGGTTTTGCCAGCATACGTCCTGGAATTTCTTAGATCGATTGGAGGTGCCCATGCCATCACATTGAACTACTATAAAGCCCAGTTCTGCAAGTTCGTGTAGTCCGATGGCGTTGTCGGCCAGGAAATTCTTCGGAACAAATGAATCGTGAGGACCGGCATAAATGTATTCGATGACTGGATATTTTTTAGCAGCATCAAAATTTCTTGGCCGGATAATGATTCCCCAAATATCAGTTTCTCCATCGCGTCCTTTTGCACTGAAAACTTCAGGAAACGTCCAGCCCGTCTTCAGCAATGGCGTAATGTCGGATTTCTCCAGTTCCCTGATCACTTTCCCCGTTTTACCATCCCTGAGTACAGTCACAGCCGGTGCATCAACCCTGGAGTATACATCGATAAATAGGGTGTAATCCTCATTAAACGTAGCGGAATGGTTTCCATTTTCCCAGGTTAGTTTTTGCAGGCCTGAGCCATCCAGGTTGATCTTATAGTACTGTATAAAATATGGATCCTGATTTTTCTCCAGTCCGCTGCCTTCAAAGATAAGGGTTCGTTCTTTTTCATTGACAGCAATCACACGTCGCATCACCCAATTGCCTTTGGTAATCTGGTTTTTCAGTTTTCCGTTTCCGTCAAATAAGTACAAATGGTTCCATCCATCCCTTTCAGATGCCCAGATGATTTCCCGGCCGTCGTCAAGGTCGTAACGGTATTTTTTGCGACTGTAATTAATGAAGGTCTTACTTTCTTCCTGGATGAGCGCACGGGTTTGTCCGGTATTGCTGACTTCCATCACGGCATACCTTTGATGCCCTCGTTTGTTGTATTCATACGTAAAGGCCCGGCTGCCCTTTCGCCAGACGGGTTCAGTGATGTTGTATTGTTCCTGGATGGTGGAATTGTCCAGTTCGACTTGTTTTTTAACATCAACAAGGAATAATGATGGCGTATATTGATCGAGCGTATCTCCTGGTTTCGCATAATTACGTTGCCTCAGTTTGGGCTGAAGCTGGTCGACCGGAGAGGACTCAATCATATAAATAATTCTTTGTTTGGCTGTTTTCACTTTGTATGCCGCGATCTTTTTGGAGTCAGGAGACCAGAAGATATATGGTGCGTAGGCATTTCCTTCTGTTCCGTCTGTGCTCAACTGGTATGCTTTAGTTTGGTCTGCTTTCGGGCTGATGTAAATATTGAAGTTTTTGATAAAGGCCTTCCATTTCTGGTCTGGTGATTTGGTTGTATCTGAGTTGGGTTGCGAAACATGTTTAACCTGTGTACAGGTGTAGGTATTTAAATCACAGATCCAGGATGCTTGTTTATAATTGAAACGGACTTCTTTGCCATTACTGCTCATCACAGGATTTGTAATCGGTAATTCAGCAGCATTGATGTTGTCATTGGTGGAAGAGAAAAGAGATGCGGCTAGCTTTTCCTTATCGAAAGCACTTGTTTTATGATATTCCTTCGTGTCTGTAATTAGGAATTCACGGCCTTTAGGCGTTCTGAGGGTGTAAAAGAAACTTTTTTTTAAGGGCAGCCATTGGACGTTTTCTGGGGAATAATATATTTTCTTTTGCATCATGCCGTTCAGGGCCTCGGCATTTTGATAGTCAACTAATCTGCCTTGTGCATTGGCAATCTGGATATTCGCGGCTATCAAAAAAGCGGATAGGAGTAAATGCTGAGCTTTCATTTTAAGGTGTGGCTGGGTTTAATAACTAAAGTTATAGTTTATTTTGCAGACTGACAATGGTTGTGGTTAAAATGCTGGGAGAGGTGATTTGTGCTTGTGTTGATGGCCAGATAGATCAGGCTGAACCGAGCGTCGGTATGGATGGTCTTATATACAAACTATTTTTCCTTTGGATAGCAGTAAAGCTACCGAGCCAAATGTTGCTATTCCCACCGCGTGGAACTGCTTATAAAATCAAAGATTCTTATGAAAAAGCCTTTACGGTGTTTCGATACTCAGGTCCGCTCTTTCTGCTAGTATGGCGACTGCTTCCAGGAAGGTTTTCTTTTGATGGAACATCACAAACTTAAGGGCGTCTCCGCCTTTATTGCAGACGAAGCATTTGAAGATCTGCTTGCCTGGTGAAACGACCAGTGTTCCTTTGTAGTCCCAGTGAAAGGGGGCATAAGCCGACCCAGGTTTTCGGGTCGCGTTGCTTGATTTGGATATGACTGCCGATCAGGGTTACAATGTCGTTTGTTTGATGACTTGTTCAAGAAATTCGGGTTTGATCATAAGGGCGTTGTAAGCGGATTGAGGAATGTGAGGTTTGGAGCTACCGGCAGATAAGCTGCTTTGTTGTGAAGTTGGATACGGTGGGATGGTCGTTGTTCCCGACTAAGCGCATGAATTGTCGGTTGGTAAGCCTAAAGTAAATATTGCTATCCAAATAAAAAACGTTAATCGGCTAATGCTTAACCAGTCACCGCCTCAACAGGATTTCAATCCTTAGCCTGTTGTATTGCTGGAGCAGAATGGGATAGATGTTGTACAGGATATTACTGAGCATAATCAGCAGGGCCATGCCTGGTTTCTCGGTAGTAAATGCGCTAATGGTAGTAAGGAAAAATAAGGCTAAGCAGCCGTAGTGAAACCGTTCCTGCATGGCGATGGTCTTCAAGTAATTTTGTGCCTGTGTACGGTTGTGGATCAGTCCGTTTTTTTTGCTGTGTTTTCTTTGAATGCGGTTGACTAGTGTCCCATTTTGTACAAAGAAAAGCAGCAGTTTCACTCCGATGCGCTCGTAGGTTTTCCGGTATTTGTTGATCGTCATGGCTGAAAGCCACGTGGACGGAATGGCGCAGGTTAAAATGCTGACTGTGATAAATATAGTAAATGTCAAGGGAGATCTTTTTTCTGCGAAATAATGCCCCCAGTAAATCCCGAAAGTTGCGAAAGCAACCATTGTCCAGAACAGGTTAATGATTTGGTTGAGCATAGTCCTGACGAATGTAGTCAAATCGAAACGTTTCTGTATTACAATAGCGCTCCGCTTTTTCCTATTGAATTGATTTTTAATCCGGCACATAATAATAACGGCCTTTACTCGTATAAATATACCTGAAAAGTGTACCGAAAATCGTTCAATAGGCTAATGACTCTAGTTTATCTTTTTAAGCTCAGCATACCCCGAAGTAATTCTTCATTAAAATTATTGATGGTGGTATTTTTCAGCATGAGGTGAATTTTCGACCTTATATCTTTAAACTCTTCATGCAGCGGGCATGGATTGATTTCGGAGCATTGAGTCAGGCCCAGTGCACATCCTTTGAACAGGCCCTCGCCATCGACAGCCTCTACGATTTCGCTAAGTGGACGTCTGGCATCCAGTTCACTCAAATAAAACCCTCCATTTGGCCCCTTTATCGAACTGATCAAACCCTTTCTGCTCAGGTCCTGGAGTATTTTCGCAAGAAAAAATTCGGGGGATCCGATGCCAGCAGAGATTTCCTTGATGCCTACCCGGGTTCCGTTTGAGCTACACTGAGCAATAAAAAAAACTGCCCGGATAGCATATTCACAAGTTTTAGAAAATATTGCCATATTATTTACAGTCCAAAGGTAACAAAAAAAATAATAAAAGATAATTTTGTCTTTTATTATTTTATCCTTTACATTTGCCTTAATAAAAAAGCGGCGCGCGCCTTTTAATAATTAAATAAAAGATAAAAAGGTATTAATATATTTATATATGACTTCTGAACAAAAAGCGGTGATTACCGCCACAGTACCAGCATTAAGAGAAAATGGTGTTTTATTAACTAAACATTTTTATAGCCGCATGTTTACCCATCATCCGGAATTGAAAAATTTGTTCAATATGGGGAATCAACAAAAGGGTAAACAGCAAACGGCTTTAGCGATGGCCGTGCTGGCTTATGCAGAAAACATTGCTAATCCGTCCGTATTGCTTCCGGTAGTGGACCGGATCGGACACAAGCATGTGAGTCTGGATGTCCGTCCGGAGCAGTATCAGATCGTTGGTCGTCACCTGATCGCATCGATTGGTGAAGTATTGGGTGATGCGGCAACGCCAGCCATTTTGGACGCCTGGACGCAGGCCTATAATCAATTGGCGGCCTTGATGAGTGGCCACGAATCTGGACTATATAGTAAACGGGTGGATGAGCAGGGGTGGAGCGGCTGGCGACCTTTCAAAGTAAAGCGCCGCGATGATGAATCCTCAGAGATCACCTCATTCTATCTTTACCCCGCTGATGGTGGTAAAGTTTCCAAGCACTTGCCCGGACAATTTATCAGCCTCAGGGTTTTCTTACCTGAACTTGACCTGAATCAGGCCCGTCAGTACAGCCTGTCCAGCAAGCCGGACGATACCTATTACAGGATTTCAGTGAAGCGCGAAAAGGGAACTGAATTAAATACGGATGGTATGATTAGCAATCGTCTTCACGACCACATCAGAGTCGGTGATATTGTAGAGCTTACCGCACCATCTGGGAATTTTACACTTCCGGAAAATATTAACGGGCCGGTGACCTTTCTTAGCGGAGGCGTTGGACAAACTCCGTTGATTAGTATGCTGTCAGATCTTCTGGAAAAAGGAACAACGTTTCCCGTAACCTGGCTGCATGGGTGCCGTGGGGAGTCGGTACATGCTTTCAAAGATCAGATTACTCAGTTTGAAGCAGTTCACGAAAACTTTAGTCAGCAAGTCTTTTATAACGAAGCGACTTCAAAGCATCGCGATTCTGGGATTTTAGAAGGCTATCTCGATATTTCGGAAATCAATCATGTTGAATTGAATCCTGAAGGTCATTACTTTATATGCGGGCCAACGGTTTTTATAACGAAGCAATATAACGACCTGATTAAGGCGGGCATCAATAAAACTAACATCCATTTTGAAGAATTTGGGCCTCAAACTTTATCATTGAATTAACTGATCTTTTTCGCAACTGATCCATCACATATGCTTACTCTAAAGATTCCACTTGCCGAGCGCACCCATGA
>DATFQH010000184.1:0-5494 GCA_035264385.1 Pedobacter sp. | reverse complement strand
TTCGGTTCATCGCGCGAAATGGAGCTTTCTCTTCTGGCTTCGGGTTCTGAGCTGGTTACTGTGGCTTTAAAAAGGGTAGATCTGAAGGATGAACAGGACGATATCTTAATGCACCTGAAGCATCCGCATATCAATCTATTGCCCAATACATCGGGCGTGAGAAATGCCAGGGAAGCGATTTTTGCGGCTCAAATGGCCAGAGAAGCCCTGGAGACCAACTGGATAAAGCTGGAGATACATCCGGATCCGAAATACCTGATGCCCGATCCGATCGAGACGCTGAAAGCTACAGAGGAACTGGCCAAACTGGGCTTTGTAGTGTTGCCCTATATCCACGCAGATCCGGTATTGTGTAAAAGGCTGGAAGATGCCGGAACCGCTGCCGTAATGCCCCTGGGCTCACCAATTGGCAGCAACAAGGGATTGAAAACCATAGACTTCCTGGAAATCATTATTGGTCAGAGCAATGTGCCGGTTATCATTGATGCTGGCATTGGTGCGCCTTCTCATGCAGCTATGGCTATGGAAATCGGGGCAGATGCTGTACTGGTAAACACGGCTATTGCGGTAGCGGGTGATCCGGTTGCGATGGCGACGGCTTTCAGATTAGCCGTGCAGGCAGGGCGCATGGCCTACGAAGCCGGGTTGGGCAGTGTGAGTACTCATGCGCTGCCAAGCAGTCCGCTGACTTCCTTTTTAGATGATCACTCTTATTCAACAGGCAGATGAGCAGTTTTACGGATATTTTTGAGGGTTACGACTGGGCAGAGACCAGCGACAGTATTTATGCCAAGTCGGCAAAGGATGTGGAACAGGCCCTTCGTGCCTCAAACAGGACCCTGGAAGATTTTAAGGCGCTTATTTCTCCTGCTGCTGCGCCTTATCTTGAACAGATGGCCTTATTGAGCCAGCAGCTGACTCAAAAGCGGTTTGGCAGGGCGATACAAATGTATGTTCCTATGTACCTGTCTAACGAATGCAATAACATTTGTACCTATTGCGGCTTTAGCTACGACAACAAGGTGAGGCGCAAAACACTCTCTCCTTTAGAGATCATGCAGGAAGTGGCGGTGATTAAAGACATGGGCTATGACCATGTTCTACTGGTTACCGGAGAGGCAAACCAGACGGTGCATACGGATTATTTTAAACAGGTGCTGGATCTGATCAGGCCGCATTTTGCGCACATTTCTATGGAAGTTCAGCCGCTGGATCTGGAAGATTACCTGCAGCTGGGCACGTATGGTTTAAACACGGTGCTGGTTTATCAGGAAACCTATCACCAGGGGGATTATAAAAAACATCATCCTAAGGGAAAGAAATCAAATTTCGGATACCGGCTGGAGACGCCGGACAGGCTTGGACAGGCAGGGATCCACAAGATGGGCCTTGGTGTGCTGATCGGACTGGAAGATTGGCGTACTGATTCGTTTTTCACGGCTTTGCATCTCTCTTACCTCGAGAAGCGTTACTGGCAAAGTAAATACAGCATCTCGTTTCCACGACTGCGTCCTTTCAGCGGCGGGCTTGAACCCAAGGTGGTGATGAACGACAGGGAGCTTGTACAACTGATCTGTGCTTACCGGATCTTCAACGGCGAAGTAGAATTATCAGTTTCTACGCGCGAATCCGTATCTTTCAGGAATAATATCATCAAGCTCGGAGTGACTTCCATCAGTGCGGGTTCTAGAACAAATCCCGGAGGTTATGCTGTAGAGCCACAATCACTGGAACAGTTTGAAATTTCAGATGAAAGAACTGCTCAGGAGATTGCAGAAATGATTATTAAACAAGGCTACGAGCCTGTATGGAAAGATTGGGATGCGAGTCTGAGCTAAATAAGGGATCAATGAACAGTGCAGAATTAAAACGATATGACCGGCAGATGCTGCTTCCTGAAATGGGAATCGAGGGGCAGGAAAGACTGAAATGTGCATCAGTGCTGGTTGTTGGTGCTGGTGGCCTTGGTGCTCCTGTGCTGCTGTATCTGGCTGCTGCGGGTGTAGGATCTATCGGTGTCGCAGACCATGACGTGGTGGAGGAAAGTAATCTTCAGCGTCAGGTGCTTTACAACACGAATGACATTGGAAAAAATAAAGCGGAAACTGCTGTAATAAAGCTCCGGCTGCTCAATCCGCATCTGGATTTTCAGTCATATGCATTTAAGCTTGTGAGCGATAATGCAATAGGAATTATTCAAAAATATGATATTATCATCGACGGTTCGGATAATTTCCCGACCAGATACCTGATCAATGATTGTTGTGTTGAATTGAAAAAGACACTGGTATTTGGTTCTCTTTTCAAATTTGAAGGACAGGTATCGGTATTTAACCACAATGGTGGCCCCGATTACCGCAGTCTTTATCCGGAGCCTCCGCTTGCAGATGATGTTCCGAATTGTGGCGAGAGTGGGGTTATTGGAACCTTACCGGGTATAATCGGCTCTTACATGGCCAATGAGACTATTAAACTGATTGCAGGCTTTGGAGAGGTGCTCTCAGGAAAATTGCTGACAATTGATGCATTGAACAATGATGTCAGGATCTTTAATCTCCAGCCCCGAGAAAACAGCAGCAATGAAACTCCTGTTACTAACCGGGCAAAAGTTTTCAATTTTATTACTGAAAATGAACTGATGGCCTGGAAGGAAAGCGCGGAAGACTTTGAAATAATAGATGTCCGTGAGCCATATGAGTTCGAAGAATACAATTTAGGAGGAAAAAATATTCCAATTTTCGAATTTCCACAAAGAATAGGTGAAGTACCAAATTCTGAAAGGATAATCCTCTGCTGTACAAGCGGCTACAGAAGCAAAATTGCCCTTGGTCTTTTAGAGAAGCAATACCAGGGATCGATTTATTTATTAAATATCTAGATTTTATTCCCATAAGTTTTTAGTTGAAGACAAAAAATTAATTACCCTTGCATTGTCGCGACATTGATAATTAATTTTTAACATAAAAAAACAATTATGAAATTGAATACTTCAATTAAATTCAAGTACAAAATCTGGGACCTGATGGAAAAACTCACAAAGCCGGAATATGATGAAGCGATCCTGTTATTTCCTGATCTGATAGGCAAATGCAAAAATACGGTCAGAAATTATTTAAACATTAAAATAACCAGCGCAACCGAGATACCGCACACAGTGATGCTGATTTTCGAAGATTTTTTCGGTGTACCGCCGAGGGGTTTGTGTAATATGCCCACGGGAGGAAAGTCCTATAAGGATTTACTAAAGAACTCCGGAAAAACTAAGTAGGGCAAATAAAACTGAACTTAGAACTCAGTTTAGTACCTTTGCACCTCATCAATCAACAAAGCCATTCCCATCTTCCGGGAATGGCTAATTTTACAGGCATGATAGCAATAGGACAATACAACGATCTAAGAATTATAACTAAAACAGATACTGGTTTAATACTAACTGACGGAGATGCGGAGGCTCTATTACCCTACAGTGAAGTGCCGAAAGGTATTGAAACGGGTGAAAACATCAATGTTTTCGTTTATTCCAATAAAGAAGGCAAACTGATTGCTACAACAAAAAGACCATTGGCCTGTGTTGGTGACTTTGCTTATCTGACCGTAGTTGATGATGGTGAAGATGGCGCCTTCATGGATCTTGGCCTGGATAAGGATATCTTTGTGCCATCCAGAGAGCAGAAAAGACCCATGTTTAAAGGAGACAGCCATGTAGTTTATGTGCTTCTTGATGAAAGCAACAATAGAATGATTGCCTCTTCGAAACTGCTCAATTTTGTTGAAGAGGTTGAAATTGATCTGGAAGAGGGCGATGAAGTGACCTTACTGATCGTAGACAGATCTGATCTGGGTTATAATGCCATAATTGACAATAAATACATCGGTCTGTTATACACCAATGAATTGTTCGATGTACTGAACCCCGGGGAAGTAAGAAAGGGCTGGGTAAAAAAGATCCGTGTGGAAGGCAAGATCGACCTGAGTTTGCAACCTATGGGATATGGACATATTCTGGACAATAAGGAAACAATACTGGAAGACCTTAAATATAACGGAGGTGTAATTCCATTGGGCGACAAAAGTGCACCGGAAGATATCTACGATCGTTTTAAGATCAGCAAAAGTGCTTTTAAAAAAGTGATCGGCGGGTTATACAAGGACAGGCTGATCACACTGTCGGATCATGAAATCAGACTTTTCGTTGATAATGAGGCTGATTAAGACAGCAGCCTGGTCTGCATTTAAAAATTGAACCCTATGGATATGTAAGGTAGTGTTGCTTCTCTTGAAAAGCCTACCGCAGCCTGGATTAGAAACACTTCTCCAGGCAGAACATAGAGGCCGCCACCATATCCGTGGTGCCATTTAGCCGAAGATTCTCCTTTTTCCCACACCCTGCCTACGTCATTAAAGCCAATCAGCCCGACTGTTCCGGGAACCAGATAGGAGGTAAAATTGAACAGGTTGAGCCGCATATCCAGGTTGTAATAGGCCATGGATGTTCCGGTAAACCTTCTACTGTTGAACCCTCTAAGGCTGTTTACACCGCCCAGCTGCATGCGCTGGAAAAATGTAGGCTTCCCAACAACTGTTCCTGCACCTACCCTGTTGGCGAATACCAGCCCTGAGTTTGAGGGATTGACGTAAAATCTGAATTCCGAAGTAACAGCGCCATAGGTGTCGTTTGTCTTATCTATTCTTCGCTGTGCGATGATTGAAGTTTTCCAGTAAAGACCCTTCTTTGGAATGGCGATATTGTCTCTGCTGTCGTAATTCCAGCCTGCGGTCAGCCCACCATAATATTTATCAGAAAAAATCTCCTGACCCGGGTTTGCGGCATTGTAATCTGTAAAAAATCTTTCCTCATTGGCTGAGGCGCTGCTGGTGTACCAGGATGCTATAACCCCAGCCTCTATTCTGAGTTGTTTATTAAGACTTCTGCTGAGCTTCAGATCGGCATTCAGATAGTCGTATCTGTTGCGGTAGTAGGAGATTCCGTCTTCCCTGTCCAGCAATTCTTCGTCATCATCATCTATATCTAAATATTGGGTATTGTTGCCTATGCCAAAGAAATTACTCATGTTGTTTGGCCCGAGCATATTGGCATGAACGATCAGGTCGTTGTTTCCAACTGCTTTTTTAAACTCCCCGCGGTAATCTAGTATAAAGGACTGTCTTCCGGTGGTGTAATTGGCCCAGAATTCATGTTTTGCACCGAATGGTTCTTTTCTAAAACCTTGTTTTTCAAAAACATAACCGACTCCGACCTGGAAGCCCTGGTCTATGTTATAATTCAGACTGAACAATGGCCCTGACCTGTCGTAAAGAAAGCTGGTCTTGTCAAATTTGTTTACAAGGGTATCTTTGGCCAGTCTGAATCTTGCAGTGGAACGGGACGGAAACTGGTTTGGCTCATCTGAACGGTCGTAAAGGAATGGTTTATTGCGTACATCTGATGTAATATCAAATTTATCTGGATCTCCCCCACCTATCATTCTTACCT
>DATFQH010000183.1:0-19194 GCA_035264385.1 Pedobacter sp. | reverse complement strand
TGGCTACTTACCGCGTCACTACAGAGCTGCACTCCACGGAAATGATCAGGCATACAGATCTTTAGTTCGCGGTACTTTTTTCACTCAGTTCAGATGTAACGAACTAACTAACCATCTGTTGATCCACTGAACACATCGCACAGATAAGCGACTTGTTAAACGCTAGTTAGTGATATATTTAGATGAGATCAGTAGCAACAATGTACGGTCCGCCTTAGCCTCGTCATAGTTTTCCTTCAGCAATTGGCTGATATGTTTATTCTTGAGCTTCACGGCTGCCATCTGCAATATCTGGAAGGATGCCATCTCTACACTTTCAATGTTCTGGAGATAGAAAATGATAGAAAGGTCACGTAATTCCGGCTCTCCGTGCTGTTCATCTATTGCCTCAAAGGCATCCTCGATCAATCCAGTCAGGCCATGGATACTTCCCCTGGAAACCTCGGCGTCCAGTAAAGAATAAATAACTTCCATCCGGGCGATCTGTTTTTGAACGTCTGCAACTGTTTCATCTATTGCATTTTTCAGATCTGCAAACTCAACTTCTTCTGCAAGGACTGGCAGTTTGGAGACCAGGTGCAGTTTCGCACCATAAATACGGTCGAGATGTTTAATAAAAAACAATTTAAGCTTTTCAGAGCCCAGCTTAATCTTTTTCCAGGACTTTGATTTTTCTGGCTGTTCAGTCATAGCGGCTATTTTGACCACTAAGTTACAAATTCTTCGACTTTTGCAAGTAGCTTATCAATATCGAATGGTTTAGGCAGATAACCATTTGCCCCGCAAGCGCCTGCGAGTTTTACAATATCCGGCTCGGCAGATACCAGTAGCACCGGAATTGTGATCAGCTCAAATTCCTTTTTGATCTCCTTGCAGATCTCCGGTCCCGATTTCGGGGAGCCGGTAATTCGAACGTCGAGCAGGATCAGATCGGGATGCAACAGCTTAATATGTGCTGTATCCGTTCCGGTCTGGGAAATGATGACTTCATAGCCTGCTTCTCCGAACACAATATTAAAGATGTTAAGTATATCTTCGTCATCATCAATCACCAGTATCCGTTTTGCCATTGATTTTATCCTCCTATTTTCTATTCCATTGGCCCTATTAAATAGCCAATTTTATTTCTGTTTCTTCATCTTTAAAGTAAGTCGGTAACATTAATCCCGTAAACTTCCCTGAAAAGTCTGCTAAAATGGCTCCTGGAGTTATAACCAGAGATATGTGACACTTCTTTAACCGTCCGGTATTTTCCAGTCGCAATGGCTTCCCAAGCCAATTGCAAACGGATAATCCGGACCAGCTTGTTGGGAGTGATTCCCAGTATTCGATCTACCCTCCTGAACAACTGGCGCTGACTCAATGCCAGGCCGTCACTAATCAGGTCAAGGTTTAAATCTGCATTTGATACGTTATCACGAACGACCATTTCAAAGCTATTCAGCCACAGCTGATCCGATTGTGTGGGCACATAACCTTGCACTCCAGTGTCTTCAACCGAAGACATCGATTGGCCGCCAGCAACAGGTGGCCGCGGCTGCTTTCTGAATCTTTTATGATGATCATCATTAATCATCTCCAGAATGGAGGAAATCCGGTCATACTCCTCGAGCTGTTTCCTATAGGTCACATTTTTTGCAATGGCAAAAACCACGTTGTCCCGCATTATGGGCACCGAAGTCCAGGAAAGCCAAACGATCGATCCGGCTTTTGTCAGGTACCTGTTCTCAAAGTTCAGCAGTGAGTGACCCTCTATCAATTCAGAGCGCTTTTTGCTGGTAAGTAGCTGGTCATCGAGATGAACAAAAGAATTGATGGGAGCCGACAGCAGCTCTACCTGGGTATAGCCAAGCGTTTTTGACACGGCTGGATTTATTTTCTTAAAGTAGCCGTCGAATCCTGCTATACACAAAAGGTCCGGTGCAATCTCAAAATAGTATTCAAGGTCAAACACCTTCTGGGAATTCAACTTATCCATACCTGTCTGTTGTATAAATCGTTTCAATTAAAATGGTGTGTGTTTAAAGTATTATCCGAATGCAAATTTTGTCCAAATTGTTTGTAATTGTACAGCAAATTCTTGATTATGTTGATTTTGCAAGCATCTTTGTCAGTTTTGTGAGCAGCAAAAAAAATTTACGCTTTTGTCTGGACCCAATACCTAACAATAATGTGCAGCTCGCTGCCTACGGCGGGAAAACAACACCCCATAACCAACTATCGAACATTTTCCGCATTGCACTGTTGTATGGGGTATGTGTCCCTATTTATTTACAGTCTATGGAAAACGAAGATCAGTCACAGCGACCAGAAATGGGTCTGCACTCAGCAGACCTAAGACGTTACTTTATCGAACACCTGAACAAAATATATTGTGCGAAAAGCCACCTGGTGGAAAATTTCCCGGCAGTATTGAAACTCGCCACATTCTCGGATTTGAAAGACGCCATTGAGGGCGGTATACGTGACCTGCTCAACCAGCTCGCAAGAATGCGAGAAATTTTTCAGATCATGCATGAAAAGTATGAGCCCGGAACATGCGGGATCTTTGCCGGGCTAATAGAAGATCTTTTCCAGGGTGCACACGAACAACACGGACGTCCTGAACTCAGGGACATGTCGATTATATATTATTTGCAGAATATAGAAAGCCTTGAAATGGCCTCCTTTCACGCACTTCAAATGGCAGCCATAAAGTTCAAAAACAACGACATTAACGACTTGCTACAGGATAATTTTGATGAAGCGAAAACGGAAAGGGCACTGCTACGACTGATTACCGCCAAGTACCTCACTGGGTAAGTATTTTTACAATATTTTTTAAAGTAAAACAGTTATTTTAGAATAATAGATTTGTTTTTAACATAGGGAGGCCAGCCTCGAGGTGGCTGCGGGGATCATGGATTTTAGATATTTACTGAACAATCAATTGACAAATGCAATTAGTGCATTGCCTGAAGATTTCAATGTCTTGGCAATGGCTTTGGAATCGACAAATTCTGGCATCATTATAACAGATAACCGGCAGGGTGATAATCCCATAGTTTTCTGTAATCATGCGTTTGAAAATCTGACGGGCTATCCGCGGAATGAGATCATCGGAAAGAACTGCCGGTTCCTGCAGGGCAATGACCGGGCACAACAGCCGCTATCGCTGATTTCGGAAAGCATTGCCAAGGGACTGCCTGTTACCGTTGAACTGCGCAACTACCACAGGAACGGAACACTTTTTTGGAACGAGTTGTCCATAGCCCCTGTACGGAACCACGAGGGTATAGTCACCCATTTTATAGGTATCCAAAATGATGTGACACGAAAAAAAACCGTGGAAACCGAACTGATGGAGCAAATCGACTTGCTGAGCGACAGACTTGCTAAACAGGCAGTTTATCTCAGAAACGTAGAAGAAACTTTATCCGGCATCATGGAATCCGCCCGCGAATGTCTGGTGGTCCTTAACCGAGAGTTGCATATTGTTAAAGCCAATCCTAATTTCTACGATCTCGTCCAGTTGCCTAAGGAACATGCGATAGGCATAAAATTCACCTCCGTGATGCACTTACCTGATCATGACACCAAGTTGATTACACTGCTGAAGGACGCATTTAACCAGGCGAAGCCATTCACAGACCTCCGGCTTAAACTTACCCTTCCGTATGAGCAATGCGAAGAGGCAAGCGTGAGCGCAAATAAAATAGCATTGGTAGGCATAAAAGACGATTACGTTTTGGTCAGGATCAGGTGCAGTCATGCGCACATAAAAGCAGGGCTGAGTAAGTAAAAGCAATTGCTTTTTTTATTGGATTAATAATGATTAGGGTTACAATAGCCCTTCATATTAAAAGGAAAAATGACCTCGCAGACGGTTCGAACATAATAACTGCTTGGCGGTCTTCCTGCAACTCCTGGTTGTGTTGTTTCCAGCCAGGAAGTGCCTGCGCGCCCGGGTTAATCAGAAATATACTGAGAAAACAATGGTCAGCCCGTTACGATAAAAATTACGAATAAGATATCTTCAATATCGGTGTACCTCCTAACCTAAACAAGGGGGAGTGCTGGAGCGGTTAACTGCGTTCGGTGCTGCCAAAGAAGTCTTCAGAAAAAAGCACCGTGTAACCTACATAAGTAGTGGAAATGGTTTCCCAGGAGTAGTATCGTAGCATAAAACACACCTGAGTCGTACCTCTACGGTCTACCGGTTCCGCTCGAAAGGCTTAAGCACGCCAGCCCACAGACAGGATAACCGATTTACTCAAGTCTGGTTACCCGTTCCTTCCATGATTGACCATACCAGTGAGTATGCTGCCAAAGAAAGGATCATTTTTCGGTACAGGAATACGATCAACTTTCCCGGTCACACCCTCGGGCCGGGATCTGTAATTTGACCAGATCAGGTTTCACGCCGTCAGAGTAAGCGCCAACTACTGCAAAGCCCGCACTATGGCTTAAAGCAATATGACCCGTGCCCATAGGGAGCACCATAATATCTCCAGGCCGGACATTAAGTTTTTCTCCTTCCGGCCCGCCAAGTTGTAAGGAAGCATTCCCGGCATACACCCCCAGCACCTCATGCGTATTTGTGTGGTAATGGTGGTAATCATAGACCTGCCAACGAAATGAATTGCTCCAGCCATTTTCAGAGAACCTGTTTTCTAAGAAATCAGCAGCCGGTTTTCCTTCCATGTAACAGCCTTGTGGTAAACAATCAGCGGATATTTGCTATTCGGAATAGTCCCGTTATCAGTCAGGTTAAAAATCTCAAATGTTGTTTCCATCAAAAGTATTTAAATTTTGCAAGCATGGATCTGCTGCCGAATTTCTTCTGCCAATACAGCAAATTATTTTTTAAATTGATGTTAGTGCTTTCTGGAATAGGAGGTGCTCGCTAACCACATCCCAAAGATCAACATCAATACAGAAACGCTCAGATATGTATAATTCGCGGGTTGATGATCTGCCGCATATTCCATCACATTGTGAAGTCCAAGCAGCTGGTGATTGAGCATACCCTCGATCAAATTGAAAATGGCCCAACCGCAAAACATACTTCCAATCAGTATGCGTCCGGACTTCAAAGCGGAACTCAAAGTCAACGCCCGCCACAGCATTCCAACGCCGATCAGCACGACCAGCAAACAAAATAAGTGAAATATACCATCCCAGAACATATTTACGCTTTTCCCGATGTAATCAGTGGCAGGTATTTTAGCCGAAAGCATTTCGTGCCATTGTAGTAGCTGGTGCAGAACGATCCCATCTGCAAACCCGCCCAGCCCGATACCCAGAACCGTACCTGCGGTTTTTAACGGTACCGGCGACAACGCTGCCCCTGCATTCCTGCTAAGGTGACGCCCGCCATTTAGATAAGCCAACGCCGATACGATTCCGGCAAGCACGAAAAATGCGGATAGTAAAGTCAGCAAATTCGGATAAAAAGCACTGTTGTAAATGCCGTCCCGGATTAGTTTATTACAGGAAATGCAGCAGGGTAAAGCCTTTATCATGATCAATTGTTTGATGAACATAACACTGCGCAAAAGATTTTGTTGCATCCGCCAAAAAATGCTAAATACCTGATCTACTGAAATTAATACGCGGAAAAACTCAAGTAATGACCCGGTAGTGTTTTCCAGAGCCTTCGAAGCACATTAAGCCCAATTAAGTTGAAATTTACTAAGCTTTTTTAATTTAGTCATACTGGCCTAGCTGAAGCCAGTCAATATTGTCCGCTTCGCTAACGAGCGCAAAAGTATTGCGGGTAAAGCTAAAAAGCGATGGCAGTGTCAATCCAACCATCTACGAATATATGTCTTCGTGCGCATGGTAACATCAATATTCCACATTTACTTAAATTTGAGCATGACTACAAAATTCAGTTCCGGCGTTATCTGCCTCGCATTGGCCATGTGCCTCACATTATTCAGCAGCAGTAAACCCACCGCTTTCAAGCAGTTGCGCCATGTGGTGGCTTTTAGTTACAAGCCGGAAGTTACAAACGAACAAAAAGCAAAAGTGAACGCATGGTTTCTGCGGCTAAAGTCAGAAATCCCGGAGATCCAGAATCTGGAAGGCGGCACAGATATCAAACCGGCCGGCAAGAAGTTCAGTCAGTGCTTTATCGTGACCGTGAAAAGCGAAGAGGATCTGAACACCTATGGCAGTCACCCCAAACATAAAGCATTTAGTGCTTTTGTTGACCCACTTCTAGCAGAAGTCATGGTTTTAGACTATTGGTCAGAGCAATAGCCCTGCCGTTCAGAACTCTGATTCCTGAAGATACAAATCTAAATAAAGGGCCTCTATCCTTCCTGCTGATCTGAAAGCACTTCCTTCATTAAAATAAACAGCCAGCCCCTGAGGCTGGTACAGTCTTTATACTCTCCAGCATTGTTTCCGGCACGAAGGATGGTGTCTTCGACCAACTTGCCTGCTAAATCTTTATCGGGCAAAAGGCTATTCGCAAAACGGAGCATGCATTCCCGTTCCTGTTGGATCAAATTCTCCAATGATGGTTTTTTCATAAGCGACAGTTAGTTGATAACAAAACAAGTTTCCCGCGGGGCGGTTTCACAAATTTGCCGAACGGCCCTATCATTCGTGACTGTGAGATCTGTTAGTTTGATAATAACCCTCATAAAAAGCGCACTTGCCTTCAGGGTCACCGATAGGCTGAACATTTAACCCGCGCAAAAAAGCGCTCACACCCTTAGTGACCAGAAAGTTGTCCTTCCAGTCCTTAAGAAATCAGTGGTATAGTGACTATTCATTTTTGTCGGAAGGCTCCATCATTTTGTGCATACTACCGGCAAAAATTTCCGATCCATACTTAATGATTTAGGTTCTTTACATTTTTAAAGGAATACAGACAAAAAATGTTTCAGAAAAAAGCATATCGGGTATATCAATTCAAGTTGCGGATTTCACGCATTCTCCTATAATAAATACCTGAATTCCTATTAGTTAAAACCAGCTGCCCCGCGCACCTTGTTATGGAAAAAGTTGGTCAACCATGACAAAACAGATTATCTATGAAACTGAATTTTACCTACCATTGGACAATAACAATTCTGGTTTTGTTCTGGGCCCAGGCAGTAATCGCCTTTTCAGCCCGTACTACAATAACAGAGCAAGGCGGCATAGTTCCTCCAGGCACTATTAGTGGGCGCGTAGTTGATGAAAATAATCAGCCCGTGCCCGGTGCAAATGTCGTTGTTACTGGAACTACAACAGGCACTTCAACAGATGTGACCGGAAATTACCGGCTGACTGTGCCAGAAGTGACAGCAAGCACTACGCTTACTTTCAGTTATATCGGATACACAAGTCAAGTGATTACGATCGGAACAAGGACGACACTTAATGTGAGTTTGAGACCCTCAGCAGGCAGCGCTTTAAATGAAGTGGTAGTAGTTGGCTATGGCACCCAGCGGCGGGGATCGCTGACTGGCGCTGTAAATCAGATATCATCAAGGAATATCGAAAGTAAACCGGTGTTAAACACCCTGCAGGCCCTGCAAGGCGAAGCTCCGAACCTAATTATTCAGCAATCTTCCCTTGACCCCGGCAGCGGAGTCAATTTGAATATACGGGGTTTGGGTACCCTGGGCGATAACACACCTCTGGTAGTAATTGACGGCATTATCGGCGGGGACATCAATACGATCAATCCAAATGACATCGAGAACGTGTCTGTGTTGAAAGATGCGGGGGCCGCCGCCATATATGGCTCACGTGCAGCTAACGGAGTTATACTTGTGACCACAAAGAGCGGAAAAGTAAATCAAAAACCGAGCATCAGTTATGCAGGAAATTTTGGAGTGCAAAATCCTCGGGTTTTGGTAGAAAAAGTAAATGCCGGTCAGAATGCGGAATACAAAAACCAGTCGTTGATCAACGCCGAGCTACCACCTGTCTACACTGCCCAACAAATCCAGGCATTAAGAGATGCGGGTAATGGGACATGGGACATTGAGCACTTGCTGCACAACGCACCACAGCAATCGCACAATGTGAGTGTATCAGGAGGGGGAGAAAGTAGCGCCTACTACATTTCTGCAGGCTATCAGGACCAGAAAAGCAACCTGATCGGCAATGGAGGGTCCGGCGCCGACTTCGGTTTCACAAAGTATAACTTAAGACTTAATGAAACTTCAGTTATTGGTAAACTGAGGGCTAATTTCATTCTTAATTATACAAAAACCCGAAATAAGACCAATACCGTAGGAAACAACAATATCTTCGCTGATGCAAACCGGGTGCCGGCAAATTTCAGCTGGCAGGATGAAAATGGCAACTATCTAACCAACGAGGTCGCCTCTGAATACAACGAACTTGGCGTGCTTGAACGTGGTGGTGCGAATCAATCCGACAACGACCAGGTGTTTGGTAGTTTCAACGGACAGTTCAACATTACCGAGGACATAAAAGTGACCGGTATTTTCGGAGGGACACTGAACAATAACAACAATTTCTTTCGGAGAATCCAGGTTAATTATGTCCCCTCCGGCGTGTACGGGTCAGACCGGACGGTTTTTGACAACAACAGGAAGAACAACTTGTTTAACACCCAACTGTTTGCAGAGTACAATAAGACCATAACCAACCATACTTTCAGGGTCTTACTTGGCGTGTCAAACGAATCCTTTTCGAACAGAGGTTTCCAGGTACAACAAACGCTCACTGATCCCTACCTCGGGATACCCACCACAGGAACTTTGGTAGATCCGGTGAACTCATACAACAGTATTGCGATCGACCAAACCAGTCTAACCTCCATTTTTGGCAGGATGAATTACAACTATAAAAACAAGTACCTGTTAGAAAGCACATTTCGCGTTGACGCGTCCTCACGGTTCGCAGCCGGCAATCGGGCAGGTTTTTTTCCCTCCTTGAACCTCGGCTGGCTGGTAACAGAAGAGTCGTTTATGGAAACGCTGAAAAGTACCATAAGTAACCTTAAATTAAGGGCAACTTACGGGGTGCTGGGAAACCAGAACGTCGGTTCCTTTCAATACCTTTCGACTTTTTCAAATTATCCGGCTGCATACGGCTTTAACGGATCCGCAGTTGGCGGTGCAAACTTCAATTTTAGTAACCCTGATCTTACCTGGGAGAAAGCAGCAACATTCAACATAGGGATTGATGTGGGATTTCTTAAGAACAAGCTTACTGCTTCATTCGATTACTTTAATAAAGTTACCAGGGACATTTTGAACTCAAGACAAGACGTGCCTCTTTTGTTTGGACTATCACAGTTTCCCGATTATAACGTTGCCAAAGTAAAAAATACGGGTTGGGATTTCGTGGCAACGTACAACTTTAAAACAGGGGCTGCAGACCAGAGCATTACCTTTAATATTGCCGACAATAAGAACAAACTTCTCGCACTTACCGGCGGGGTAACACAACAGATCCAGAACCAGGACGTTTTTCAATTAATTCGGCAGGTCGGGCAGCCGATCACCGAATATTATGGATTTAAGACCAACGGGTATTTCCAGGACCAGGCCGATGTTCAAAATTACCCCAAGCCAACCTCAGGGGCGGCAGTAGGTCCAGGCGATGTCAAATTTGCAGACCTGAATAACGACGGCAGAATTGATGATAATGACAAGACCGTACTTGGCAACCCATTTCCGCGCTATACTTTTGGCTTTACCTATCGCGTGTCGCTAAAAGGTTTTGATGCAATGATTTTTATCCAGGGTGTGGGTAAGCGTGATGCCTTTCTACGGGGAGAACTTGTTGAACCATTTCATTATAATTACGGAGCAACTGTTTATGAACATCAAACTGATATCTGGACACCCGAAAATCCCGATGCGCGGTTCCCAAGGCTGGCGGCAGTTGGATCTCAATCCAATACAAACAACTGGCGGACTGGGTCAGATTTATATAAATTCAATGCGGCATACGCTCGCCTGAAAAACATTAATATTGGCTACACAATTCCTGCCGCCACGACAAAAAAGTTTGGAGTTCAACGTTTTCGGGTCTCTTTAATAGCGCAAAACCTAATTACGCTCAGTAAACTAACTTTTATCGATCCAGAAACCACCGAGTTCGGAAATAACCTGAACCTGAATGCAGGATCGAACAGTGCCCGCAGTTATCCACTACCCGTATTCTATGGCGCTGGCCTTGATTTAACGTTTTAAACACACTAATATCTACAACATGAAATATTTTACATGCCTTTCGATCACTCTGGCCACGATTTTTATGACCGGTTGTAAAAAAATGGATCTGGAACCAACCGACGTATATACTGAAGACAACTTCTGGGCGGTTGAAGCTAATGTAAGCAGCGCCCTGTACAACAACTACAATCAGATGTATAACAGCGAGTTGTATTTTTACAATGAAGCCACAACAGATAATGCGTATAGCCCTTCCGGTGACTATGCGGCTATATCCAGTGGAAATTACACCTCAACACTTGGTAAGTTCAGGTCTGACTGGGCTTTTTATTACAGAGCTATTTTATCCTGCAACATTTTCCTTGAAAATATCGCCCGTAATACCAATTTGCCGCCAGCAACCATCGAAAGGATGCAGGCAGAAACACGTGTCATCAGGGCATTTGAACATTACAACCTAGCAAAGTGGTATGGCGATGTGCCTTTAGTGAATCATGTTCTAACACCAGAGGAAGCACAAACAATTCCACGCACATCACGTGCAACAGTAATGAAATTTGTAACAGACGAGTTGGAAGCGGCGTCTGCTGTTCTACCCAAAAACGATAATTTGCCTACCATTGAAAATGGCCGGATCACCAAAGGTGCTGCCTTGGGCCTTAAGGCACGAGTCTTGTTATTCGAAGGACAAATGTCTGAAGTGATTTCAGTGTGCGAACGGTTAATGAAAGACCAGGCTCAAAACGGCAGTTACGGGTTAGTGGGCAATTACAGTGATCTTTTTAATAACCCCACCGTAAATAGAGCCAATCGGGAATCATTGCTTTCGATCCAATACGTACCAACAGTGCGTACATGGAATGAGTTTTGGGATTTCGCCCCAAGATCGGTTGGCGGCCGCGTAAGTTCAATGGCACCAACACAGGAATTGGTCAACGACTATATCATGCTAAACGGAAGAACCATTAATGAAACCGGCTCTGGCTATACCGAAAGTAATCCGTATGTGAACCGCGATCCGCGGTTAGATGCGACGATTGTTTATCATGCTTATAATTGGGTTAATGCGGATGGAACGGCAAAGACAATTTTTATTAAGCCAGGCACCGACCCAT
Source organism: Pedobacter sp. (assembly GCA_035264385.1). GTDB lineage: Bacteria > Bacteroidota > Bacteroidia > Sphingobacteriales > Sphingobacteriaceae > Pedobacter. Next base: position 7,940 of record DATFQH010000183.1, on the reverse strand, counting down.
CCCCAACACGAGTAGATGAGTACAACCCAACATCTCAAAGCAGCTCCCCCACAGGATACTATTGGAGAAAATATTTTGATCCCAGTGCATTGCCAAACTTTGTATCCGGTGAGAACTTACACCTTGTAAGATATGCAGAGATTTTATTGAATTATGCGGAAGCCAAGCAAGCGCTCGGTCAAATGGACCAGACTGTATGGAATGCAACGATCCGCGCGCTGCGGGCCAGAGCAGGTTTTACCAACCCAGAGGCGTTGAACTATCCGGTTTCCGGGAACATGACCAACATTATCAGACGCGAACGAAGAGTTGAGCTGGTACTTGAAGGGGCAATAAGGGCTGATGACATCAGACGCTGGAAAATAGCAGAAGATGTGATGGATGGTTTTGTACATGGAGCTCAGTTTTCTGCAGACCCATCCGTCGATAACGGATATATTAGGGTGCAACGACGAATATTTGATCCGGCCAGAAATTACTTGTGGCCAATTCCAGACGCCGAAATTCAGCTAAATCGAAACCTGACTCAAAATCCAGGCTACTGATCAATTCTGTTATGTCCATGCCATGATAAACAAGTAAGGATAACAGGCATTTTCCATGTATCACAATCAACATTAGCTAATGTCTGTCCCATCCGGACAGGATCAACTTATATTGGTTTGTAATATCAAATAATAATTCCCAGATTTATTTATGGATTTTACTGTAGAAATAGAGGATATGGTTGCGATGATGGTCTCCATCATATGTGGAGGAGCAATAGGATTTGAGCGGGAATACAAAAATAAGTCTGCCGGTTTTCGTACGATAATTCTAATTTCCCTTGGCTCTTCTATCTTCACTATAGTTTCTCAACATGGTGTAGGCACAGATGACCGAATCTCAGCAAATATCATTACCGGCATCGGTTTTATTGGAGCTGGCGTAATTTTTAAAGATAAAATTTCTGTTCGGGGTCTAACAACAGCAGCTGTAATCTGGACTGCCGCAGCAATTGGAATGACAGCCGGCATCGGTTATCATGCATTAGCTTTAAGTCTTACTCTAATTGTCCTTGGCGTGTTGTTAATGGTGACCAGAGTAGAGCGATTGATTGCGCAAATGCAAAAGGAACGTCTCCTAAGTGTAACCTTTCGAGACCCTGACTTTAATCAAATTAAGCATTTGGAAAATACGCTAAGTACAAAAAGCCTTTCCTTAGAACGGGTGGAAATTGCCAAAGAAAACAATCATTTAATGGTGTTATTCAAAGTATCCGGTAAGAAAAAGTATTTGGTGGAGATGAGTGAAACGCTTGCTACCCGACCAGAGATTATCAGTTTTTCTTAGATGCTATTCGCTTATTAATTTACTGAACATCAGCATATAGTGTACGCCTTCTGACAAGACCAATTAAATTACCTCCATAACCGCCTCTACAATTGCATTAGATATGGGCAGCAAGAGTCACATCTTTCAGGTTTTGGAATATCCCCATATCAACGGCAACTGCAAATACAACATTTACCAAAACGGCACCCCTCGTCGCCAGCCTCGAACCGGATCATCAGGACTTCCTGCACATCTGCCGAAACCCAGCAGATATTGAGCAGATCGAAGCCCGGCATCCTTCACCCCGGCATATTGATGGCTTAGAATCGATCGAATTTGATACTGATGATGAACTCGAAGCGCCTCCGCAGGGCACCCGAACTGGCAAATGAGCTCATGTCCTCAGTAAAAACCCATCAGAAACATTGCTACCTTGATTTCTGACCTTTGCTGCTCGAATCGCATGGTAGCTATTCTTTATCTGTCGGGTTTTTCAATTACAGTTCAATTTAAGATGGTTTATAAAAAAAAAAACCAATTTGCTTAAGATCAGTTAAGTACAAGAAAGCGAACAATGAAATCACATTCAACAAACAAAAAAACTGAGGATAACCCAGAGCGGGATATCGAAACTCTTAACAAGTTGACCGTAAGGGGCTCGGGGTTTACTTATTCAGAGAATCAGGAGCCGACCGACAAAAGCATCCCTATTGCTCAGGCAGAACAAAGCGAAATTGTGCCGCTCCCAAATCTCGGTCAGAAGAATAGGCCTTAGCCAATCCAGCTACTCGCAATGTCTGACCAGGTGTGATTATATAGGAAGATGTACTTTAACTGGGACTGATTGTCATGCACCTACTGAAGGGTTCTTAAAGTAATTGAATACCTGTTATTTTGGACCGGCAGAATGCTGTGTTCCCACTCACTGCGTGAAGGCCCATCTAAAACATAGAGTGAACGCCGCTTAACAGTTACATTAATTACCGAGTGCCTGCTTCGCCTGGACTTCTGATGTGGACGAAAACGGAAAATGCAGTCCTCAAGTAACGAGATACCTGCAATCATCCCGAAAGGCGGCGCATCCCGGTGCCAGTTGATAACCGAACCTTGTGGATATTCGGTAACTAATATTTCTGCAAATGATTCGGGATCAATCGCTAAGGTTCGCGCAGTTTTTCTCGTCAGTGGTTTCAGCTCCGACGGCACTGGCTCACCAAGTTGAAGTTTGCAGGTATCAAAATGATAATCGTACCCAAAACTTTTCACTTTTCTTTTCGCCTCAAAGCCCTGGAAAATCATTGGACGCAAGTCAATCGCATTTACAATTCCCAGCAATATTGACTCCTCCTCCAAACTCAGAAAGTCAGAATAGTACCTGAATCCTTCAGGAACGACGGGTTGTAAGGGAAAAAGTAATTCCATATTACACGAAAACAGTTTGACAGCAAAACTGTTCAGATTAATATCGGCCTGGCCGGTTGGTAAAATTTTGGAGACTGCCTGAATCAGCTCCGACAACTCGCAAGGCTGGTTAAACATTTTTCATCAGTTTATGAAAACAATTTAGAAGATTTTCTATTTTCGTCTAGAGAACATTCAGATCAATTAGGGACAAATTTTTTGGCTTAGGGGCCTTATGGAAAATTTTAATTCATCCAACTTTAAACAACCGCTGGCCGGTGACTTTACAATTTCCCTGGCAGAACAACTGTTAGGCATCATTTCTGACCCGATCTGTGTGCTGAATCCGGCCGAAGCCATTGTCTTTGTAAACCAGGCCATGCTTGATTTTACCTGTCACGGGGAATCAGTAATCGGCAGGTACTTCTCAGACCTTCCCCTAGAAGAAAAATTAGCAGCTGAACTGAAACACCGCGCTAATTATGCATTCCAGACCGGCCAGGTAACAGAATGCGTTGTGAACCATAATAGTAAGCTAAAAAATGACAAGGTCCTATTATCATTTACCTGGACGCCATATCCGGCAGAGGACGGCTCCATTGCAATGGTTCTTGGTGTAGGCCGTATCGGAGAAATGGATAAACAGGCCAATCACTTACTAGAAACTAAGGAACGGCAGAGTATCTTGCTTCGACTTAGCGATGCTTTGCGTTCACTTCGCGATACCAAAGCCATTCAACAGGAAGCCACGCGCCTGCTTGGCGAATATTTGCATGTTGATCGCACCTATTATGCCAGCTGCGATGAGTCCCGCCAATTGGCTTTCATTGAGCAAGACTATGTGCGGAATGGTGCGACCAGCCTCGTTGGTATACATCACTACGCAGATTTCGAAGCCATAGTCAGAACTATCCGAACCGGCGAAGCATTCATCGCTGATGATGTAGCAGGAATGCCGGAAGTCCAGCCCCAGCTGGCCAGATATTTAGGAAATCAAATGCGTGCATTGCTGGCCATGCCGCTTATGAAAGAGGGGGTGATGGTAGCATGTCTGGCGGTAACCTCCTCAGTATGTCGCCGCTGGTCGACGGCTGAAATATCGTTGATTGAGGAAGCAGCGGAACGTACCTGGGAGGCAGTTGAACGGGGCCGTTATGAAACTGCCCTAAAGAGAAACGAACAGCTGATGTCTAAGATCTTTGAAAGTTTACCAGTAGGTGTCGGCTTAATTGAAAACGATGGCCGGGTTACTTTAAGTAACCGCGAATTGTCCCGTTACCTGCCCGAAAAGATTATGCCATCGGTAGCCGAGCATATAGCTTCCCGGTGGAAAGCATGGGATGCTCAGGGAAACCTGATTGAACCAAGCCAATATCCTGGCGTGCTCGCCTCACGTGGCGAGTCTGTCCTGCCAGGCCTGGAGATGCTTTACACACCGGAAGATGGAGAACAGGTGTGGACTCAGGTAGCGGCAGTTCCGGTCGTAGATCTATCTACCGAATTTAGAGGATTGATCACTGTGATCACAAACATTGATCAGATTAAACGAACTACAAAGGCATTACACGAGATCGAACAGCAGTTCCGGGCATTTGTTGCCACCAGTTCAGAGCTAGTTTACCGCATGAGTGCCGATTGGCAGCTCATGTACAATTTAACCGGTAATGGCTTCCTTAGGGAGACACCAGAACCCATCTACAACTGGTTGGCATCGTATATCCCGGAAGGCGATCAGTATCGGGTAAAAGAAGCTATCACCCATGCTATCAAAGAAAAATCAATATTCAAATTGGAACACCGGGTCAATCAGGCCAATGGAGCAATCGGGTGGGTAATATCAACGGCGATCCCATTGCTGGATAAACAAGGGAATATCACCGAGTGGCTGGGGGCGGCCGACGATATCACGCAGCGTAAAACTGCCGAGCAGCAATTACTGGATTTCACTTCACAACTTGAGGAACAAGTATCCGCACGAACACAAGAATTACAAAAAAGCCGGGATCAGCTACAATCTATCTTAGACACCAGTCTCATTCAAATCTCCATTTTGCAGGCTGTGCGGGACGAGGATGGTAAAGTGAACGATATCGAAATTATGCTGGCCAACAAACAGCATGAGCGGGTTATGGGACGTACAGACCTTGTAGGGCTGCATTATGTAAAGGAATATCCAGGCATGAAAAAATCTGTCCTGTTTGACCTGATCGTTAAAACCATTGAAACAGGTGAGCCGCAAGAGACCGAATACTATTATCCTTATGAAAACTTCAACAGATGGTATGCTTCCATGTTCGTTAAATTAAACGATGGCGTAGTAGCCTTTACCATGGACATTAGTGAGCGCAAGAACGCCGAAGAAGAACGGTTTAAGAATTATCTGCTTTTGCGGCAATCAGAGGAAATGGCACTACTCGGAAGTTGGGACTTTGACCGCATGACTGGCGTCTTTAGCTGGTCGGATGGAATGTATCGTTTGTTCGACATGAAGGAAAGGGTCGAAGTATACCCCGAAATTTACCTTCAATATACGACTTTTCGAGGCCGATCGGCGGCAGAGCGTGTAGTCAGCCACATTCGACACGGAGATTCGGAGTTTTCAGAGACATTAGAAATAAACATCGGCGGACGAGTAAAGATGTTTCAGCTTAAAGCGACTGTGATACGAAATGAACTAGGCCGTCCTGTAAGGGTTTTAGGTGTGGATATGGATGCTACAGCCACAAAGGCAGCCGAGGAAAAAATCCGGCAAATGGAAGCTCAACAGCAAGAGCTAATTTTCCGTACGACCCTGGCCAGTCAGGAAGAGGAACGGAGGCGAATTTCCGAAAGCTTGCACAATGGCCTTGGGCAACTATTGTATGGCATCAAGATCAGCATGACACATCTGACGCTGAAACAGGCGGTAAACGAACCTGACATTTACTCCAAAAATAAAAAGTATACCGATGAGCTGTTGAGAGAGGCAATAGCCGAGAGCCGTCGAATTTCTCACGAATTGATGCCTTCCATATTGGAGGACTTCGGTTTAAGTGCAGCAATTCATGATGTATGCACGCAACTGAGCAGCACAGTCAAATTCAGTTGTCAAATAACCGGCTTCGATTCCAGACTTGAGAAATATATCGAACTGGCTGTTTTTCGCATCATCCAGGAGCTCATGCTAAATGTTGCCAAACATTCTGGTGCCACCCGAGCGACAGCAGAAGCGAGCTTAAACGGTAAGGATATTGAGATCATAGTGCAGGACAACGGGCGAGGAATGTTAACAGACAGACATATCAAATTGGGAATTGGGTTGTCTTCAATACGTAGTCGCATCAAGTTGCTTAATGGTGAGGTTAAAATTGAATCCAGCCAAGGTGGTGGAACGAAAGTTTGGGTAAGCATGCCACTGCCATCGTAGAAATGACATATTAATGAAACCGCAGACGCCACGAATAATGAATCCCACGTCCTCCATTACTATAATGAGCCTAATGAAGTCAAAGGAAAAATCATAGCCGTGGGGAGACAAATCTCAATAGACATTTTTTCCTTTCCGAATGGCAAAAAGGTTCCACCTCTTGGATCCATCAGCAAATAAACTGGCCGTGGCTGGCCGATAAACAACAGAAACCTCCGATTGAATTTTTTTTTGGGAATATCAGTTTCGAAAAACGATTTCGTAAGCACATTGTTTTCATTTGCAATACCTGATTGTGATGATCCACAGGCTTCTTTAAAAAGTGATGAAGTCGGCGGTCTGCATTTAATTATGATTCAGATGAAGTTTAATCTCAGAACAGCTGGCTATAGTCTTGCCGCCATGACCTTATTTTTTGGACGTTACCCGGTCTGCTGGCTGTTTTCAGGCCGGAATCCAAATAAACTCAGAGCAGACTACAAACATCATGGAGAATACATTAAAAGTCCCACCGGTAATCTGCTCTACATAAAACGGATCGGCCAATCGGGAAATCCGATTCTGGTATTTCTGCACGGCATCAATTCAAGCTGCGAACAGTGGCAGCATCAAACGCAATATTTCTTAAGTAACTACGAGTTGATCCTTATTGATTTACCAGGACATGGCGCCTCGCCGGAGGCGACCGACCCGTCCATCCGGGCTATGGCAATCGATCTGGGCAGCATTCTCAGACAACTGAACGTTCAACAGCCTGTGTTGTATGGTCACAGCCTTGGCGGAATGATCATCCAGGAATATTGCAGCCAAAAGCTCGCACCTTACCCTAAAGCCATTATCATGCAAAACTGCAGTTATACCAACCCACTAAAAACTATGCCTATCGGTCCAATGTCCTGGCTGTTGCAAAAACCACTCATCCATCCGGCATTAGAGCAAATTTCAAAAAGGAACACTTTATTTACCGCGCTTGGCTACCTGGCTTATACCTCCGGTCTGAGCTGTCTGCTATATCGGTTGCTGCTCTTTAGCGGAAAACAAAGCGCCGCAACACTCCGCATAATGACAAGCCTTGCTGCAAAAACCAGTGCAAAAACCTCCACGCAGATGCTTTTGCACACTTTTGGTTTTCATGCCCTTGATACGCTAAAAAAAATCAATATTCCTTGTCTGATTCTGGCTGCCGCTGCAGATCGGCTCGTTGACCCTGCCGCCTGCATCCACCTGCACAAACAGATTCCGGGCAGCGAATTCGCATTACTTCCCGGAGGACATCAAACCCTGGCAGAGTATCCGCAGTCTACCAATCTTGCGATTCACCGTTTTTTAGCTGGAGCAGAAGTTAACAAGTGCCCATGATCAATCATCTCCACTTGATCTGCACGGCCTGGCCGCCGGCAACGCTGAATTCTGTGAGCTCCGCTTCCTGCTTCACCGGCTCAATATTCTTTTTGCCGCCCGTACGGGTTGCAGTGTAAGTATAAGATTTATCTGCACTTGCTTCTGGCAAAATGATTAGCCTGCAGCTCAACCGCTCATCACCGCTCAATTGAACACGAACAAAACTTTTCCCTATTTTAATCTCCCTGACTGGGTAATCGCAAAAAAGTGTAAAGCTGCCGCCCGGCACTTTAAAATACTGTCGCGGAATTACACCGAAGCAGATTCCTGCTCCATATACCTCCTGGCCGACCTTACCGCAAGCTTCCCATCCATCGTGGAGGTCTTCCAGGGCAATCCAAAGCTTGGGATCAATCACTCCTGTATCGGATTTTTCGACCAGCATTTCCCCAGGGAGCAATGGCGGGAAGTAATAACA
>DATFQH010000182.1:0-9128 GCA_035264385.1 Pedobacter sp. | reverse complement strand
TTGAAATACTTTATAATCCTAACAATTTTCATCCTGCAATTTTATCTAACAACCAAACCATTAGCCATGGAACAGCAAGAGGAAATATTTCAGGTGACCGTACAGATTAATCAGGGTCTGGAACCCATGACGCTCACGGTAATCGCCAAAAAAAATGACACCCTCGGCCCCGATCATCACCCGGCCTTCAAAATTACGCGTGATAAAGCTGACGAGACACTTGCGGTATTGACCCTTGATTCCGATCATTGCTGGGAACTCATAAAAAGGAACTATGGAACAGGAGCAGGTTGATTTGATAGGCGCCGCAATTAACGCGCGCTACGCCTGAACCGTTATCACTTTCTCTAATAATCAAAGTCAAGTTCTTCGGTATCGAAAAAAGTCAGATCCAGTGCCGGATGATCAGGATATTCAACCGGAGTTGCCTCTCCTGCAACACGATAATCTTTATCAATCGTACAGGCTTCCATTAATTTCGACGGAATTTGGGTTAAAGCAATTTCGACCAAACGCTCATCGCTCGGCTCTCCCATAATACATTCCCAAGCCAGTTCATCTGTCAATACCGTGGGCATCCGTTTTTTGGAATTGTGGATTTGCTGCATCACACCGTTTGCACCCGTGGTTCCAAAAGCAACACTCCTTACCCATTGCCCCGCTTCCTTATCAAACCAATTGTTATGACCATAGGGAACCAAAAGTAGTAGTTCAGGCCAATCCGGATGATAAGATCGTTTCATTCATAACGATATCCTTAATTCTGCGATTGACTCATATTTCATGGTTTTCATATTTCTAGCTCAGTAAATAATGCGCTTTGCGTACATCATAATGCTTTCTGCGTAAACCCGAAAACAAACAGCCTGATTAGTTTTGCAGCAGATTAACAGTTAAGCAATCAGGAGAAATGCCATGAAAAAACATTTGATTATCGCCACACTCACATTCTTTATTACTGCAACAGCAAACGCCCAGTTCTTTGACAAGGCTTTGAAGAAAATGAAAGATAAGGCTAAGGAAAAATTCGATGCCATTGGAGGCGAAAGCTCACAGACACAAGATAACCAGGTTAAAACGGAAAAAGAGCAGCCCACAAATTCAGTTGTGCAGAATGCGGAACTTCTAGAAGAACAAGGTGGGATCAAAGCCTACTCCAGGTATGATTTCCTGCCGGGGAGCAAAATCATCTATTATGAAAATTTCGAACATGGTGTACTTGGAGAGCTCCCGGAAGGATGGAACGGATCAGGTAAGGGAGAACTGGTTACGTTGGACAAGTACCCTGGGAAATGGCTGAGGCTGTTTCCCGGAACAAAATACCTCAGCGGAAACAAACACTCATTGGGCGAGAATTATACCATCGAATTTGACTTGATCTTACAGGGTACACCTCCTTCCGGGACCAGATTTCTTCCCGACTTATCGTTGGGCCTTTTTGCAAGCGAAAGGAAGTCTCCGACCGATAACGTCTTTCTGGATCCCCTGGTGCAGGTCAACAACCAGGCAACAATTCTCCTCAAACCTAACGTTGATGAAATTTCCAGGGTGAAGCTAATTTGTAAGGGTAAAGACAATATTCAGACCTACAGTTCCGAAAACCAGCTAATTGCTCCATATGGCAAATCACTTAACCGTATTGCCCACTATGCCATTCAGGTCCATGGACAACGCCTCAGGCTATGGGTAAATGAAGTGAAGTTGCTTGACATGCCAAAGGTAATCAACGCCAATGTTCCGCTCAATCAGCTATTTTTCAACCCACTGGAGTACTGGCCTTACAACGATGACAATTTTGGGCTGTATGTGTCCAATCTTAAAATTGCCTCAGGGCAACCTGACAACCGTTCGAAGTTATCTGCTGTAGGAAAGTTTTCTACTACAGGTATCCTTTTTGAAAGCGGTTCATCTCAAATCTTGCCCTATTCGGCAGGTGTACTCAAGGATATCGCATTGCTGCTGGGCGAGCAGCCCGGGCTGAAGCTAAAAATAATCGGACATACTGACCAGGACGGCGAGGCCGCAAAAAACCTCGAGCTCTCCCGGCAAAGGGCTACCGCAGTGAAGGCGAATCTGGTTACAGATTACAAGATCGATCCATTACGTCTTGAAACAGACGGACTGGGGGAGACTAAACCGCTAAACCAGGTTGTGACTGCTGATGCAAAAGCTCAAAACCGCCGGGTTGAATTCCTCAGGCTTTAACTGTTAAGGTAATGACTGGGAGGATTGCCGAAATGTTTTTTAAATGCGGTAGAAAAATGTTGAATATGTTCGTAACCTAAAGTTTCAGCGACCTCCCCAACAGTACTGTCCGTATCAATTAAAAGGGCCATGGCACGCTGCATACGGTGCGCCCGGACCTGTTCAAAAATAGTAACACCAAAAAGTTCTTTGAATTCTTTCTTCAATTTAAATAGGTTCAGTCCGCTGTCCCTGGATAGCTGGGACAAGGTAATTTGACCGAGCGCATTTAATTCAAGGTAGTCTCTCACCCAATACAATTTTTCCAGATCTCGTGCCGGGACACCGGCATGTGAAAATTGTAGCTGAAAACGGTGAATGTCCTGTATTTGTTTCAACAATAACTCACAAACTTTAGATTGCCGGAATAAGCCTTTCAGCCCCCCCTGTAAGTCAGATTGCCTTATTTCACTCAGTAAATACCGAATGCCTGCACTGATGGGGTAGCTTCCCGGCGTAGGGCTATATGGCCGCTTATTCTCCATTTGATTAAGCAAGCCTTCAATCCAAGGGTCTTCTTCATTGCCCAGTAAATCCTGGAAAAAGAGCTTATCTATTCCCATGGCTACGCTGTCAATGTATTGATTTTCCGCAAGCAGGTGTTCGTTATCCTGAGGTCCGTAAATGAAGGATGCCCTCCCGTCCTGGTTATGAAATATCTGGTTCAGTCCGGCATAACTTGATTCGATATGCCCTTCCAGCACATAGGTAATGACCACCTGGTCCTTGCGGTCAAAGGGGGAAGTATCTTTTGTTTCGTGCAGCAGCGTTCTTTTTTGATTACTGTGATAATTGCTGGCAATCTTAATGTGCGGCAGCTCGATGATCTCTGATCGGAATACTTCATCGAAACGAACGGGTTTTTGCATATCCATGAGGGTCTTTATGAATTAAACAGACGTATCGGAACTGCTTATCGTTACAGGGTAAAAAATCAAATAATTGAGGAAAGGTCGTAAGAACAAATATCCATAAACAATTTATCATGAAAAAATTTTTAATATTTTTTTGTTTAATCACACTTTTGGCCGCCTGCAGTAAGGACAAAGATCAGCCAGAAACCCGGCTTACTTCACCGATAAAAAGACCCATCGGCGAGCCCATCCCGGGAAGCGTCACTGTCACCAAAATTTTGGGGCAGCAGGGTGGTACAATCTCTTCTAAAGATGGGGTGCTATCAGTCGAAGTACCAGCGGGTGCGCTCAGTAGCGATGTCAGCTTCAGTATACAACCGGTCAGCAACACTCTTCCGGGCAGCGATGCACCTTCGTTCAAAATTCTGCCTGAGCACGTAACCTTCCAAAAGCCAGTTACATTGCACTATTCTTACGCAGGTAAAGATATGCGTGGGAGGCACCCTTTGCTGCTCAGGCTTGCCTACCAGGATGAAGCAGGGTTTTACAAGGTGCCCTCACTAATTCAAAACGATCAAGGCATTAAGGTTCTCAAAGTCGAAACGAGACATTCCAGCACCTGGACAGTTTTTGATTACTACAGATTGGACGGCGCGCATTCAGTTTCTCTGAACGGCCAGGTACCCTTGGCCATAAAGACCTATAACCTGCTAGCTCCGCTGACCCCTGAGAGCGATGTCGACCTGGCAGAATACATAGAAGACCCGGACAGCGATCCGATTGTTTCCTCTGCCGGTTGGGCTTTAGCTGGTGAAGGCACCCTCACTCCTGCAGTTAGCAGGGCAATTTATACGGCCCCTTCAACCGTTCCGGCACAAAATCCGGTTACAGTAAGTGCAGCGATCTCCGGGGAGTTTTTCGGGCATGGCAAGGGTATCCAAAAACTTATCCTGATACATCCGATCGGTTTAGAAGGCGGTGAATATTTCGAAGTTAACGTCGACGGGGTCGCCCATCAAGTTAGTCAGGGAATTTTCACAGTAATTACCGGAACGCTTTACATCGCAGGCAAGATCAGCGGTCGGGATATCAGCATCCGGGTGAACGCAACGAAGAAAGGAAACTACAGTTTTCGCCTTCCGATGCAGCCCTATGCTGCCGAACTGGCTTTGCTGGAAAGCAACGACCCTTTAGCGTATATGGTTACATGGCGAACGGGTTGCAATGAATGGGATGATCCGTTCATCTATTCTCCGGGGAGCCTTTCGATCAGCAGCTATCCCGCTCAGGCGGGAGAATTTCTGCAAGGCAAAATCGACGACGCCATAATTTATACTGGGGGCAACTACTGTATTGACCAGCAACACAAAAATATATCCGTAAAATTCCGACTGCTCAAAAGACAGTAAATCAACTAAGAACATGAACACAATAAACAGAAAATATTTTTTAACTACCCTGATATGCGGCTCCGCCCTACTGGGCTGCAAGAAGGAAACCATTGATGCCAACGGAGGCCAGGTTACAGAAACCCGTTCTCCGGGACATTTCACGCACGTTCATACCAGTGGCACATCACCTGTATTCATTACGTATGGATCGGAATATAAAGTTGAACTGAGGGGCTCTGAAAATCTGATCGCAAAATTCAGGACCACGGTAAGCGGTGATGAACTCGCTGTTGGTTATCAGTACCTGCAACCGGGAAAAGATGACATTCGCGTATATGTCACCCTTCCCAAACTCAGAAAGGTGAGTCTGAGTGGCAGCGCCACCATGGAGCTGGACGGATCATTTCCTTATTTGCCCTCCTTTGCGGCTGACATCAGTGGTTCTGGTAAAATCAAACTTAAAGGCGACATGGAAGCAGGTGAAACCAGGATCAATTTATCAGGAAGCGGCAATGCCCTGCTCGATAACTTCAGGAGTGAGAATGCAGAACTGAACATATCCGGAACCGGCGACATCAGAACCGGCATCACTGAAAAGCTGAAAGCGATCATCAGTGGCAGTGGTTCAATATACTATAGTGGCAATCCTATCCTGGAAACATCCATCAGCGGGACAGGTCAGGTAATCAAAAAAGCATTTCGATAGCTCCGATCTATGAACAGGATAGCTTTATACTTTATGCTCTTACTTTTTGCCTGTAAAAAAAAAGAAGTCCAAAAGGAGCAATTGCCCAAAAGATTGAACCAGATCATGTCAAGCTCGCATTCAGTTACGCAAACCTGGAAAACCCAATACGACATAGGAGGCAAAATTTCCGCGCTCTTAAATGAGCAAACCGGAGAGCGATTTCACTATGAATACGCAGATCATCAACTGAAAAATATTGAGCACTTTACGCAAGACAAGAATTTTAAGCTTAGCTTAAAGTATGACGGAAAAGGCGAGCTCAGTGAGTTGACCATTTCGGGTAAAAAGAACAGTTCCTATACTATGGTTATGGTGAGGAATAATAAACATAGCTATTTGCTTTCCCGGGAAGCAGCATTTTGCGGGCTTAAATTTCACCTTTCTGAACATCAAATAGACAGTACGGAAACTACAGCATATTTTTATAAAAGTAAAATCAGGTTTAAATATGCTCAGGAGAATGACCAGGTTTTCGGAACTCTGATTGAACTGCTGAAGCTAAGTAATCCATTAGTCCCGGGTATTTCAATTTACATGAATGAAATGCTGGAGCTATGCATGTTTATATTTACCAAAAAAAGACTGCTCCGCGCATACGCATCTAATTTCCAAACCGAATACAGCTACATCGATCGAAATCCTTTTCAAATTATCCAGTCTATCCATGTTACCAGATCAATGCCATCCGGAGAAACTGTGACACAAAGCAAAACACTCAATTATGTTTGGAGCATTAAATAATAAATATACCAATACAATAATATGAAAACCATGATGATACTTATAGCCGGACCCTACAGATCCGGGACAAATGATGACCCGGCTCTAATTGAGCGGAATGTTAAGGCGATGGCAAAAACAGCATTAGAAGTTTACAGGCTGGGACACCTCCCAGTACTTGGAGAATGGTTTGCCCTCCCGTTAATTCAAACCGCCGGCTCAGAAGAAATTGGAGATGAAAGGTTTAATGAGCTGTTTCATCCGGTTGCCATTCGCCTTATTAATTTTTGCGACGCCGTTTTAAGGATAGATGGCCCTTCGGCAGGCGCAGATGAAATGGTAGCTCAAGGTAAAGCTCATGACAAACTCATTTTCTATTCAACAGAGGAACTCCCTGTATCAGGAATCATTGAAGCGGTTCTTTCTGCAGCAGAATAACAATTAATATTATGAATGAACTATTAAATTCCGCGGCAGCCTCACTAAGGAAAGCCGCAATTAACGAGGGGGCAAAAGATTATATTTTGCATAATGAAGTCTTGTTTAAGACTCTTAAAAAAGCCGCTAACCGTTACATCGGAGGTGAAGATTTGAAGGAGACCATTACAAAGGTTCTTCTGCAAAACAAAGAAGGATACCGGTGCGGAATTGAATTTATGGGCGAAAATACACTGACGACAGTCGAAGCTACACATGCAACCAACGAATTTCTGAGGGTCTGCACCAGCATAAAGGTTGATGGCTTAAATGCTGCACTCTCACTAGACTTATCCCACATCGGCCTTTCTATCTCGGAAACATTCTGCATGGAAAACTTACAGGTAATATGCCAGGCTGCAGCGGAGCAAAACATTGAAGTTACCATCAGCGCCGAAGGTGCAGATAAAACCGACGCCGTATTAAAAACCTATCTTCAGGCTTCCAAAATATTCACTAACCTTTCTATAACATTACAGGCTTATCTACACAGGACTCAGGATGATTTTCAGGAAGTGATCAAACGAACCGGAAGGGTCCGTCTGGTAAAAGGGGCATTTGAGACGCCCACAAAGCTATCTATCCCCAGAGGAGCTGCGCTCAATGAGCGCTATCTTGACTATCTTGATAAACTCTTTTCTATTGGTCAAAAATGCGCGATCGCTACGCATGATCTGTACATCCAGCAACAGGCAGAGCGGCTGATCATCCTGCATCAAGCCAATAAGCAGCAATATGAATTCGAATCCTTGTACGGAATCCAATCTGATCAGCTTGCTGCCCTAAAACAACAGGGTCATCCCGTAAAGATGTATTTCGTGTATGGTCATCAATGGTACCTTTACCTGTGCAACCGGATTGCCGAGTATCCATTAAATTTGTTTACAGCCCTAAACGACATTGTAAATGGATAATCCGAAGTCCACAGTAAAAATACCTCAGTTGCAAATTACTATCGCAGGTGGTTCCGACTATCCTTTGCTGATAGACATTTGGGAAGCTTCGGTCCGTAATACTCACAGCTTTTTAAAATCGGATGACATTGATTTCTACAAAAACTTCATTGCTGGTGGACTGCTGGAAACCCTTGCTGTGTACTGCATTAAGATTCAAGGTTTAATCTGCGGTTTTATCGGGATGACAAAGAATTCACTGGAAATGTTGTTTGTAGCTCCAGAACATTTTAACAAGGGATTGGGCACTTTGCTTTTGCTATTTGCAATCGGTAAGGGAATTGACAGGGTTGAAGTAAACGAACAAAATCAGGCTGCACTGCGATTTTACCAGCGCTCAGGATTCCGGATTGTTGACAGAAAATCTCTTGACAACTTCGGTAAACCTTACCCTATCCTTACTCTTGGGTATGTGGGTTAAACGCTCAAATTTTAATAGCTGAACATGAAAATCAATATAACAAATACAGAAATCCTTTCTGACAACTGGTATACCTTGAAAAAGATCAGCTTTGAGCTGGAATCAAACGGAAAGGTGCATGCGCAATCCCGAGAAGCCTACGATCGAGGAAATGGCGCTACAATTCTGCTCTATAATGTCCAACAGCAGACTGTAATCCTGACCAGGCAGTTTCGCCTGGTCACCTACATTAACGGGAATCCCGACGGCATGCTGATTGAATGCTGCGCTGGACTACTGGACGCAAACAATCCAGAGGATTGTATCCGCAGAGAAACCGAAGAGGAAACGGGCTATAGGATCGGAGAAGTGCTTAGAGTATTTGAGGCTTACATGTCGCCCGGCTCTGTAACTGAACTGGTATATTTTTTCATCGCACCATATACCAGCGAAATGAAAATCAGCCCGGGCGGCGGTATTGAACAGGAGCATGAAAACATAGAGGTAATGGAAATTCCTTTCGCTAGGGCGTTGGAAATGATACATGCTGGAGAAATCCGGGACGGGAAAACCATTATGCTGCTACAATACCTCAAACTTCACTATGGACACCAAATGATTAAAAGATTAAAGATTAATAAAAGATGAAAAACCTAAAAATCGCAACAGCGCAGTTTGAAAATGCCAGCGGAGATAAAGCCTATAACTTAGCAACAATTGAAAAAATGGTATCCGATGCTGCCGCCTCCGGAGCAGAAGTGATCTGCTTTCATGAATGTTCTGTAACCGGCTATACATTCGCCAGGAATCTAAACAGGCGTGAACTATTCAAATTAGCTGAACGGATCCCTGATGGGCCAACTGTTGCCACGTTGACAGCTTTGGCAAAAAAACACCAGATCATTATTCTAGCGGGACTGTTTGAAGTAGAAGGGGACAACTTATACAAGGCATTTGTCTGCGTGGACAAGACGGGATTAATCGCCAAGCACCGTAAACTTCATCCTTTCATCAACTCAGCACTTACTCCCGGAAACAGCTACACCATTTTTGAGATTCACGGCTGGAAATGTGGAATCCTTATATGTTACGACAACAATATCGTAGAGAATGTTCGAGCTACAGCACTGTTAGGAGCTCAAATCCTTTTCATGCCGCATGTAACCATGTGTACGCCATCACCAAGGCCTGGAGCTGGCTTCGTTAATGCGAAAATGTGGGAGGAAAAGGCTGCGAATGCAATGCAACTCAGAAAAGAATTTGACGGCGATAAGGGAAGAAATTGGCTGATGAAATGGTTGCCTGCAAGGGCATATGACAACGGGATTTATGTTGTTTTCT
>DATFQH010000181.1:0-2501 GCA_035264385.1 Pedobacter sp. | reverse complement strand
TAATATCCATCAGTTTACAATGCGTTGCTCAAAAAAAAATCAATACGGGCCTGAAACAACAGCTGGATTCTATCTTAATTACCGATCAGGGTATTAGAGAATTCCTGGATTCTGAGGTAACGCCTGAAAGAAAAGACAGCCTTGCCCGCTTATTGCGTTATCCGAGAGCTGTTCTCGATAATATGCCCTGGAAAATCATGCAGGAGATAGACTCGATCAATATTGGGAAGGTAGAACGGATCATTGCGAAATATGGTTATCCGGGTAAAACAATGGTTGGCGAACCTGAAAATACTGCGGTATTTTATGTGATACAGCATTCTAATAAAATTTCAACCTATTATCCTTTGATAGAAAAAGCGGGTGAGTCCGGAGAATTGCCTCTAAAATATGCTGCTATGATGCTGGATAGGAAGCTTACCGGCGAAGGGAAAGAACAGGTTTACGGCACACAGGTCTATATGCAGATGATTAAGAATGCTAGTACCGGCAAAATGGAACCTTTTGAGTACGTGATGCCCATCAGAGACCCCGGGCATGTTAATGCACGGCGAAAAAAAGCGGGTTTTGACACAACAGTTGAACAAAATGCTCTTAGATTTGGAGTGACCTACAAAGTATATACTTTGGCAGAGATCAAAGCAATTACGAAGCCGAAAAAGTAAGCATCTTCTGAAGTTCATTTACTCAACAGCAGAAATAATGCAACTTGAAAATCGCGGCTTGTTTCTACCTTAATAAGCGCTGACGAATTTGCTGTTCAAGTAAATTGAAGACCACCCCACCCATGATAAAATATTATCTTCGTTTATCACTGCCGAATCTACTTAACACATACATTATTTTCAATCCAATTAAAGTCTCACCACACCTTTTTTACCCCTTTATTTGAACCAGGTAAATTTATTTATATCTTCAAATATGAAAAACCTCTCAATATTAATGTTCCTCTTCCTGGCTCTCCTATTCAACAACTCTACAGCCCAAATTACCATCTCAGGTGTCGTTACCGACGAAAAAACCGGCGAAATTCTCCCCTATGTCACTGTACAATTAAAGTCTGAAAACAGATACTCAAGGGCCGATGAAAATGGAGTCTTTAAAATTTATCCTACCAAACGAATTGCAAGTGACACACTTGTCTTCAGTTCCATCGGGTATTTACAGGTAAGCGTCAAGATTGGCCAGGAAACTAACGACCTAAAGGTGAAAATGAAGCAAGATGTAACTCAACTGCAGGAAGTAAAGATCTCCGGCAGGGAAATGATTCTTGGCAGATATACCAAAAGTGGCTACAAGCCTTATAAAGGCACCTCCATGATTACCCGCCGCTTTATCAAAGAAGATGGCTATACCCGTTTAAAAAGCATAGTAATCTGGCGTAAAACAGACAGGTTCAGCGGTAAGGGTAAGGCAAAATTCCGCATCACTATATACAACTCTGAAGACAACTACGGGCCGCCCAACGGCGTAGTCTATGAGCAAATTGTGGTTGATGATACAGATAAAGACGAACTGGTTGTAGACCTTTTGAAATACCGCATTCTCCTGCCAACCAACTATTTCTTTGTCGGAGTAGAAAGAATTGCCGATCCAAAAAAGAAGAACCTGGAACCATTGGTATACACCACCGACGACAGACAATACTCCTGGGTTAAATTATTTGGCGAAAACAACTGGCAAAATATCTATATAAAACCAGCCATTGCCGCAATTGTAATGTAAGTGAATCCGGGGTCTGTTAATGTGAAGCTATCAAAACAATCAGCCTATCCGGACAACTAAAATAAAGAAACGCGTGACACAAATCCGCAGGAAATAACCGACTTTTGCCCCGATGCCGGGCAAAATTTACACCAGATACAAACCTTATTATGCTGATAATTTACGGCTGGCTATGCCGATTGTGGTATCGCAGCTGGGCCATACCCTGGTGCATCTTGCAGACAGCGTTATTGTGGGTCATTTTGCAGGGACGCTTCAGCTTGCTGCGGTATCACTGGTCAACAGTCTTTTTATGCTTATCCTGGTATTGGGTATTGGGATTGCTTATGGCCTGACTCCGCTTATTGCCCAGGAAAACGGGAAGAAGAACTACGATGAATGTGGTAAACTGCTCTCTACCAGCCTGATCATCAATGTTGTATCGGCTATTCTTCTATATGCTTTTGTACACTTCGGCACTTTACTGGCAATAGACCATATCGGGCAGACACCCGAAGTTGTAGCCTATGCCAAACCCTACCTTGGCTATCTTGCCATTTCCATTGTACCACTGATGATCTTTCAGACCTTTAAACAGTTTGCGGAAGGGCTCGGCCTTACCAAACAAGCCATGTTTGTGTCTATCTGGGGAAACGTGATTAACATCATCTTAGGGGTTATATTTGTTAAGGGAATGTTCGGGATCGGGCCGATGGGTGTAAAGGGCGTTGGGCTTAGTACGCTCATAGACCGTGTGCTCATGGCAACTGTTATGTGTGTTTATGTGATGCGTTCCA
>DATFQH010000180.1:0-7520 GCA_035264385.1 Pedobacter sp. | reverse complement strand
CCACAACCAGGGCCGGTTTACCAATGTATTTCTTTGCGGGCCCGCCAAAAAAGTATTTGAAGGTGAGCTGATCCTCTGAATTACTCCCCCTCGGCCAGAAAAGCGGCTACGCCGATCTTGATCTCTCCGAACGAAAAATCCTTTCCCAGATATTCCCTTATGGGATTCATCTGACGGGTCTTCAATTCCCTAATGGCGCCCAGTATCCTTTTGAGCTTTACTTCACCAATGATCTCGGCCGCGGAAATTTCTTTTTCGGCAACGTAATGAGCCAGGTGACCCTCTATGGTGCCGGCTACCATTTTACGTTCCACTGCAATCTCCACTATTGTTTTTCCCGCACGCAGCAGCTCCAGTGAAAGTTCCTTGGTATCTGTCTTCGGCGCCTTCTCTGTATTTTTTTCTTTAGCAGTTCTCGCCTTTCCTGAGCGCGTCTTTGCCTGTTTTTTTTGTGTAAAGTCGGCGGTATCATCCATCGCAAATACACTGAGCATACGTTCACCCCTGCCGGAAACATCAATCAGCCGTTCGGTATCTTCACGTTTAAACTCACGTCCTTCTATCACCGCAGTCAGTAAAGCGGGCGCTTTTTTAACCTTCTTCAGCTGCTCATAGAAGAGCGATTCCAGTTCGAGTAATTCATTCAGAAACTCCAGTACCTGCTTATCCTGCTTCACCAGTTCCATCCGCTCAAAGATCTGCTCGGAAAAGCCCTTAAGCAATGGCGCAAAGTATTGCTCAGCAGCTACTACGCGCCCCAGCAAATTCCTTCTTCCTGTCTCGCTTGCGTCGGCACTTAGCCGTATAAGCTGCGACATAAACTTATCAGCATTGGCCCGCACTGCAATAAGTCCGCTGAGCAGCTTCTCAGCCCACTTGTGATGCTTTTGCTTGGCCGAGCGGTGTATGTCTTTATTGTAAGAGTGTACATGTTCATACACCGTATTGTCCAGGGTTTTCAGGTCGAAGCATTGCAGCAGGTATGCCTTCAAAAATAATTCGCTCTCCTGTACTGCCTGTTGCTGCAGGGCAGTGATCTCTGTCTTGTTTCTGGCGAAGCCAGTCACATTCTGATCCTGCCGAATTCCAGAACCATTTATCTGTGAGGTCAAGACCAAACCCTGCAAGGTACGCAGACGTGATAAGGCAACATAGATCTGTCCCGGGGCAAAGGCATTGCCGATATCTATGATCGCCTTATCAAAGGTTAGTCCCTGGCTCTTATGTACCGTAATTGCCCAGGCCAATTTTAGCGGATATTGGGTAAAGGTGCCGGCCAGGTCTTCGAGGATTTCGCCGGTAACCTTATCCGTGCTGTATTTAATATTCTTCCAGGTATATTTTTCTACTATGATTTTCTCTTTGCTTCCTTCTGCCTGTACCTCGATCTGATCCGTTTTTAAGACAGTAACTGTAGCGATCTTGCCGTTAAAAAAACGTTGCTCGCCGGTCGGATCATTTTTAATGAACATCACCTGTGCCCCCACCTTCAGTTCCAGAGACTGTTCGGCTGGAAAGGAATATTCACTAAAGTCGTCTTCAATTTTAGCCTTATAAAAATAAGACGGAGCCTTCAGTTCGTCGAGGCTCTGTTTATTCAGTGTGTCGGCTTTATTATTGTGTGTGGTCAGTGTTATGTACCTGTCTTCCAGGGCAGGTTTGAAGTTGGCCTGGTAAAAGGTTTCCAGCAGGGCAACATCTTCCGGAGTTACGCGGTTATTGCGCAGGTTATTCAGTAAGCTGATGAACACCTCATCGGCCTGCCTGTAAATCTTATCCAGTTCAATGTACACCGGCGGATTTTGCTGTAAAGCGAGTGCATCAAAGAAATATACGCTTTGATAAAATTCACCAAGTAGATTCCATTCATTGTTTTTTACCACCGGAGGCAACTGGTGCAGATCACCTATAAAAAGAACCTGTACTCCCCCGAAACTGGCCGAGTTGTTTTTCCTGATGTAGCGGAGGGTCATATCAATGGCATCAAGAAGATCGGCCCGCAGCATACTCACCTCATCAATGATCAGCAGTTCCATATCGAGCAGCACCTTACGCTTCGCAGCAGTCATATTCAGGTGCCTGACGATTGATTTTGGAGTATTGTATTGTTGCCCTTCATGAGCGCCGTCTGCAGAAGGCTGTTTAGGCAGGTAAGTGCCAAAGGGCAGCTGAAAAAGGGAGTGAATAGTTACTCCGGCTGCGTTGATGGCCGCGATACCGGTAGGCGCAGCAATAACCGCTTTCTTATGGGTTTGTGATACCAAATTTTTCAGGAAAGTAGTTTTACCGGTACCTGCCTTACCCGTCAGGAAAATATGTCTTGAAGTATAGTTCACAAATCTGGCGGCAAGCTCGGCAGGGTTCACATTTTCTGAATTCAACATGGCCAAATTTAACAAGAATTAACACAATTTAACAAACCTGTTAGTTGATTACTAAACTTTTAGTTATATCTTGCGGTACTTAATTGTTCTGTATGAAGATATCCGCTCTCCTCGTGATCATGCTGGCTTTTTGCGCTGCTCAGCTATCTGCACAAACCAAATACATTGTCAGGGGCATTGTAGCCGATAGTATGGCTACCTACAAACTGATAAATACCACAATTACCCTGCTAAATGAAAAAGACTCTACACTCGTTAAATATGCAAGGGCAAATGCTGAAGGTAGTTTTTCACTAACGAATCTTAAGCCAGGCAAATTCATTTTACTGGTCACCTACCCGGGCTACGCCGACTACGCAGATCAGTTTGCCCTCGACACGCTGAACCCAATTAAAGATTTTGGCAACATCAACCTGATCCTGAAATCGACATTACTGCAAGACGTGATCATCAGGGGTAAAGCCGCCGCCATCAGGATCAAGGGAGATACCACTGAATTTAATGCAGGCAGCTATAACATCACACCCAATTCAAAAGTAGAGGACCTGCTGAAGCAGCTGCCCGGAATACAGGTAGATAAAGATGGCAAGATCACGGCACAGGGCCAGACTGTAAATAAGGTTCTGGTAGATGGGGAAGAGTTTTTTGGTGACGACCCTACACTGGTGACCAAGAACATCCGTGGGGACATGGTAGACAAGGTGCAGCTTTATGATAAAAAAAGCGATCAGGCAACCTTTACAGGCATAGAAGATGGCGAGAAATCCAAGACCATCAACATCAAACTCAAGGAAGACAAGAAGAACGGTTACTTTGGCAAAGCCGAAGCAGGGATCGGAACGGATAAATTTTACCAGAACCAGATCATGTTCAATGCCTTTAAAGGCAAGCAAAGGATCTCGGGTTACAGTATCTTTGGCAATACCGGGCAGACCGGTCTGGGCTGGAACGATAACGATAAATATTCGGGCAGCAACAATATGGAAATGATGGCCGACGGAGGGATGATGGTCTTCATGGACGATGATGAATTCAGTTCATGGGACGGACGCTACAACGGACAGGGTATTCCTGCCGCCAATAATGGCGGTCTGCACTATGAAAACAAATGGAACAGCGATAAGCATGCCCTGAATACCAATTATAAGATCGGGCAAATGGACATAGAAGGCACACGAAACAACATTAGCCAGCAGATCCTGCCCGACCGGGTGATCAATAGCAGCTCAGACCAGCAGTTTAACAACCGCATCTTCAGGCAAAAGCTCGATGCGGCCTACACCCTGAAGATCGATTCGACCAGTACCATAAAATTCTCGGCTGATGGCGCATTGAGCAGTTCAAATACCAGCGACAACTTCAATTCACGCAGCCTCCGTGAAGACAATTCCCTGATCAACACAGGAGAAAGAGACCTGAGCAATGATGCAGATAAACAAGCCTTCAACCTGTCTGCCTTCTGGACCAAAAAACTGAAGAAAAAAGGACGGACGCTTTCCTTACTGATCAGGGAAACCATTACGAAATCAGACAGTGAAGGCTTTTTAAATTCGACCAATAAGTTTTATAATGAAAATGACAACCTTGATAGCACCAGGGTAGTTGACCAGCAAAAGGTTAATATAAGTACAGGCGCTGTACTGAATACGAGCCTCAACTATACCGAACCGCTGTCGAAAACAACCTCTTTGATCGCTACTTATGGTTTGGGGATCAACAACAGCCATTCAGACCGGCGATCTTACAACAGATCGGCATCCGGCGCTTACGACGAACTTGATCTTCGCTTCAGTAATGATTTTAAGCTGGACCAGCTTTCCAACAAAGGCGGGTTGAGCCTCAACTATATGAAGGACAAGACCAGCTTTGGTTTTGGCACCAATGTTACCGCTGTAAGATTCGGCCAGACCGATAAATATACCGGCAATACCTTCGAAAGAAACTTCATCAACTGGAACCCGCAGGCCCGCTATTCCTATCGTTTTTCTCAGCAGAAATCTTTCCGGGTCAATTACTATGGGAATACAACCCAGCCTGACATAGACGATATCCAACCGGTAAGAAACAATACCGACCCGCTCAATATCAGCTTGGGAAATCCGGCGCTGAGGCCTTCTTACAGCAACAACCTAAGCCTGAGCTACAACTCTTACAAGATTCTGAGTGAGCAGTCACTCTGGATGTACGGCAGCTATAATTTTACATTTAACCCAATCACCAGCAGCACCGTTACAGAAAAGACTTCCGGAAAAAATACTTATCAGTCTGTTAACCTGAAGGACAAGCGTACCTCTAACTATTATTTTAACATGTCCAGCGACAGAAAGATCAAATCGCTGAACCTGAATGCCGGATTCGACCTGGGGCTGCAGGGCAGCACCAACTATACGCTGACCGACAATGTGGTTAACAGCACCACCAGCGGCACTTATACGGGTGGTCTTAACATTTCAAAGTATAAAGAGAACAAATACAGCTTCCGAATTTCCGGCGGGCCAAATTACAATACCATCAAATCTTCCCTCCAAAACAACAATAAAAACAATGGCTGGGGATTTAACACGGGGGGCAATGTGAACATCTACCTGCCCGGTAAGCTGGAGATCGGAACAGACGGAAATTATGAATATAAGGCAGGCACACAAACCTTCGACCGGGAGCTGAGCCGCTTCATCTGGAACGCGGCCATTAGCAAGAAATTCTTCAAAGAAGAGAACCTGAGGCTTTCGCTTTCCGGCAGGGACCTGCTCAATCAAAATGTCGGGTTTAGCAGGTATGCCAATGCAAACATGGTAACACAGGACAGCTATACCACTATAAAAAGATATTTTATGCTGAGCCTGAGCTGGGATTTTAACAAGATGGGCGGCGCTGCTGCCAAATAAGATTTAGATTATGAGACCATCAACTAAAACATTTGTACCGATGAAGTGCATTATCGCCATCCTTTGCTGTCTGGCCGCAACCGCCAGTGTTAATGCCCAGAACGCAAGATTTACAACAAGCGGAGTTATAGAGTATGAAAAAAGCGTAAACATGTTTGCCTTGCTGAAGAAGAACGTCAGCGAAAGCAGCGGATCATTCTGGAAGGAAATGTTCGAGAACTACAAAAGGAACCAGCCACAGTTCAAAATACTGAACAGCACGCTGAGCTTCTCGGATGACAAGACGCTTTTCAGTCCGTTGGCCGACACAGAAGGCGGAAGAAACTATTTCTCCAACGATCCGCTGGTTACTCAAAATAACACCATTTATTCAGACCTTGCCGCCGGTTCATTCATTGCCCAGAAAACGGTGTATGAAGAAACCTTTCTCCAAAAAGACAGCATCCGTAAAATCAACTGGAAACTGACCAGCGAAATGCGCACCATTGCCGGATATGAATGCCGAAGGGCCAATGCCATCATTCTTGATTCTATTTACGTGGTTGCTTTTTATACCGATAAGATTCCGGTGTCAGGTGGGCCCGAGTCCTTTAGCGGCCTTCCCGGAATGATCCTTGGTGTTGCACTCCCGCATGAAAACATCACCTGGTTCGCAAAAACCGTAACAGACAAGCCAGTGCCGCAAACGGCGCTGAAAGCACCGGCAAAAGGTAAGGCTACAGATTATAAAGGGCTAAAAAAGATCATTGACGATGCCCTGAAGGGCTGGGGTGATTACGCACGCTCGGCCTTAAAAGCTTTTTCGCTTTAGTTGACCAGCAACTTATAGCCTTTTCCGTGCACATTTAGTATTTCAACCTTAGGATCTTCACGCAGGTATTTTCTCAGCTTGCTCAGAAATACGTCCATGCTGCGGCCGTTGAAATAATTGTCGTCGTGCCAGATACTGAGCAGGGCTTCCTCTCTTGTGAGCACAGAATTTTTCTTAAGGCAAAGCAGCTGTAGTAGCTCGGCTTCCTTGGTAGACAGCTTTTGGTGCTGCCCTTTGTAATGGATCAGCTGGGTTGTATAATCAAAGGTATAGTCACCGATCTGAAACTGGGTCTGTGCCGGACCTGATTCTGCGGGCTCTTTTGCTGCTACTCTTTTCAGAAGAGCGTTGATCCTTAATAACAGTTCTTCTATCCTGAAAGGTTTGGTAATGTAATCGTCGCCACCGAGGTCATATGCCGAGGCCTTGTCTTCCATCATGGCTTTTGCGGTCGCGAAAATGATCGGCACATGCTGGTCAATCTTCCGGATCTCCTTACCCAGTGTAAAGCCGTCCTTTTTCGGCATCATCACATCAAGAATGCAAAGATCGAAGCCCTGTTTTGTAAATGCGCGCAACCCTTCATCGCCATCCACACAAAGTACCACATCAAACTTACCTTTGAGCTGCAGGTAGTCTTGCAAAAGCAGTCCCAGATTAGGGTCATCTTCTACCAATAGGATTCTTTTCATGCGTCGTTAATTTTGGTTTAGGGGTATACTGATTTCAAATTTAGTTCCTTTGTCTTTTTCGCTGTTCACCTTTATGCTGCCTCCCATTTGGGTGATGATGTCGTGTACGTAATTGAGGCCCAGGCCAAATCCCTTTACATCGTGGAGATTGCCGGTGGGCACCCTGTAAAACTGGTCGAAAATTCTTTTGCTCTGGTCCCGGGTCATACCGATACCTTCATCTGCCACCTCCAGGATCAGACATTTCGAAGTATTCCTGGTACTAATGATAATCTTAGGCTCGTCCAGACTATATTTATTTGCATTATCGATCAGGTTGTAGATCACACTGGAAAGGTGCAGTTCATCGCCTGTTATCAAATCATTCGCGGCATCGAGCTGCAGCGTTACTACAGCTTCTTTCTTTTGCAGCTGCAGCTCCATACTATCTGCAACAGCTATGATCAGGTCATTCATGCTCACCTCATTCTGCTCCAGCTTCAGTTCTTTTTTTTCCAGTCTTGCAATGCTCAATACCCGCTCTATGTGATTCCCCAGCCTTACATTTTCATCATAGATGATGCCCGCCAGTCTGCTGACCCTTTTCTTATCTTCTACAATCTCCGGATCTTTGAGCGCCTCGCTGGCAATCATGATCGTAGCTACCGGTGTCTTAAACTCGTGCGTCATGTTGTTGATAAAATCGGTTTTCATCTCAGAGATCTTTTTCTGCCGGATGATGGCATAGATCGTATAAGCAAAGATAAAC
>DATFQH010000179.1:0-4314 GCA_035264385.1 Pedobacter sp. | reverse complement strand
CAAACTCAAGGTAATCTGGAGTGAATTTAACTGGTATCCGCCAACAGGTATTTTGATTTCACCTACTTTCAAACTGCCCGAATCGTTGGAGATTAGTGTGTTTGATAATGATGTGCATAACACAGAAGTTAAAACCGGAATATCTAAAAACAGTGTGCGTATTGTACTTGCAAAGTCGCGGAAAGTTATAGGATTTTATCGTGCTTCGTTTACTTCACCCATGGCTATGAAGGATCTGATGAAGCAGGTGCCATTTGATCTTTCAAAATATGCAGGACAACAGGGTTACATTGAAGTTGTAGATAGTACAAAAACGGGATCCATTGGTGTTGGTGGTTTTAAGCCTGAAGTATTGGATGTGCCGGATATCGGATTGGCTGAAGTAGCTGAAAAGTATACTCATGCCGCAGAAATAGCAGGAATTTATAAAGTCGTCTCGCTGGAACCGGCAATGAAAAGCATATTACTTAGCAAACGCAAAGACTATAAAACCCGTACTGCAGCAGCTAATGCGCTACTTTCTATAGATCCACTGCGCAACAGTGCACTGGTTCAAGATGTATTTTTGGATTTGGATGAGGGTCAGCTGATCAAGGAAAAGATGGCGGCGGTACTGGGTCAAAGCTCATCTGCTTCAAAATTTGTTGTTCTGCAAAAAGGTTTGGCAGGTAGTCAGCGGAGTCTTCAGCTCAGTATAGCGAGCATAATGGTTAATTCTGAAGAAGGTATAGCTAAACTACTTCAGGCTGTAAAGCGGGGTGATGTTCAGTATGATTTGTTGTCGGAAGTTGCTATTAAGGAGCGTCTGGCTGCAAATATGAATGTCGCGCAGCAGGAAGAATTCAGGAAATTATCAGTTGGACAGGCTTCAGAAAGCGAAGCACGCAAAGCGCTGATTGCTGTCCGCATGGCTGCATTCGATCCTGCAGCAGTTAGTGTGGAGACAGGCAAAGCAATGTTCATTCAGAATTGCAGCATGTGTCATCAAATTAAGGGCACAGGAGGAATGATCGGTCCACAGCTTGACGGTATTGGTAATTGGGGTCAAAAAGCGCTTACCGAGAAGATTCTTGACCCTAACAGGAACATTTCGCAGGCTTTCCGTACGTATACCATCAAATTGAAGAATGGAAAAGTATTGTCTGGTTTGTTTCGCAGGGAAGAAGGTGCGGTACTGGTGTTTGCCAATCCGGGAGGCGAAGAGTTTTCTGTATCAAAAGCAGAGATTAAGGATAGAATACCTTCTAAATATACGCTCATGCCGGATCAATTCAGGAATACGATAGCGAAAAAGGATTTTGATGCGCTGCTGAAATTCTTACTCGCGACAAAAGAGTAGAGCAGCCTCGGGTTGAGCGGAGCTAAAGCGTAATGAATTAAAAAGAATAAATGTAAATTGGTGAGAATAATACCAGATGATTAAAATAATAACTATGAAAATAAATTATAGAATAGTAATTGCCGCTTTGCTGGCAGGTACAGGTATCTGCGGAGGACAGGTTTCTGCACAGAATTCTAAGGAATTGAAGTTTAAAAAAACAGTGATTAGCACTGAGTTCTTCTCGGAGGGGGCTGCGGTAGGTGACGTAAACAAGGATGGCAAAACGGATATTATTGCCGGTGCATTTTGGTATGAAGCACCAAACTGGACCAAACATGAGGTATATAAGCCCGGAAAGTTTGATTTTAATACCGGTTACAGTGATTCATTTCTGAATCATGCCATGGATATTGATCAGGATGGCTGGATAGATTACATCAGGGTAGACTTTCCGGGTGAAGCAGCTGTATGGTATCAAAATCCACAAAACTCGGGTGGGCATTGGAAAGCTTTTCCATTGTATTCATCAGTTGGTAATGAATCACCACGTTTTTTGGATATAGATGACGACGGAAGGGTTGACCTGCTTTGCAACGACTCTAAGGGCAACAGGATGATATGGCTGGAATCTCCTAAGAAAAAAGGTGATACAGCATGGACAGTTCATGTGATTAGTGATGTGAAAGACAGAGGTACACACCAGTTTACTCATGGTTTGGGGTATGGTGATATGAATAAAGACGGAAGAAAAGATGTTATAATCAGGAATGGCTGGTGGGAAGCACCATCAGATCCTAAGCAGAGTAACTGGATCTGGCATGAGGCTGATTTTGGTGAGGATGCTTCACAGATGTATGTGATGGACCTGGATCAGGATGGCGACATGGATGTAATCAGTTCTTCAGCGCATGCTTATGGAATCTGGTGGCATGAACAGGTAGTTGATGCCTCTGGTGCGATAACCTGGAAGCATCATGACATCATGAAAACTTTTTCTCAAACGCACGGTTTAGGCCTGGTAGATATGAATAGGGATGGTAAGCCGGATTTGGTAACCGGTAAGCGTTTCTGGGCACATCAGGGCCATGATCCGGGTGAACGTGAGCCAGCGGTTTTGTACTGGTTTGAATATAAACCAGGTAAGGTTCCTTACTGGACACCACATCTGATTGATTCAGATTCTGGAAACGGCTTACAGACTAATGTTGTGGATATGAATAAAGATAAATTACTTGATATTGTTGTGGCAAATAAGAAAGGTGTTTTTTATTTTGAGCAGGTCAGGAAATAAAATCGTTTGACTCTATATGAGTCTGGTGAAAAAAATGATTACTTCATTGTAGCTGTCAGGCTCAAATCTTTGAATTGGAAACCATAGTCAAAAGTTCCGGTTACCTCCCAGCCAATGTTGATACTTTCAACGGCTATATCCGCAAACCCGGTATTTGCTAAATAGCCGTTTTGTTGTGCCTTTCTGAAGGCTTGTGCGATTAATGGATAAATATTTTTATGAATATCCTGTTCTGATCTGTGCGCTGCTCCAAAAGAAGATGAGGCCAGCCTGATTTTCTACACGTGGATTATCATATTCCCTGGAGCCGGATACTTCCACCAATTAGAGTTTATGATGGTTCTTGTAAAAAGAGACTATTTTTCCTTTATTTTGGTAGATGATCGTGTCCCTGCTAGTGAATGTTCATATTTATATAAGCTGAGCTCCTTTTAATAAGGTTTTTAATGTGACCAGATCTTCCTGCATGTGTCTGATTACTTCACCTTTTGAAATGCTGAGCTTATTACTTCCTGATTCGGCACCACCAAGAGGATATTCGAAGTGCTGGGATATAGGTTTTTGGAATTGATATTTTTTTAGTAAGCCGAAATATTTAGGGTAGTCAATCATGCCTTGCCCGAGCGGCACATTGCTCGGACTCCATTTGTTGTCTTTCTTTTCCCAAAAGAAATCCTTAATGGTAACGGAGCCGAGATATCTGTGAATAAGGTCCAGATTGCGGGGCCAGGCTTCTGCACCATCAACACTGGCATGACGGATGTCGAACTGACAGCCGATCCACTTTGGATCCAATTCTTTCATACCTAGCCACAGATCCCAAATCGGGCCGCCAAACCTGCCCGTATGGTTTTCATAATCGCCGTGAATCTGGTATTTTTCGTTGATTGCGGCCAATCTTTTTAAACGTACTTTGAATGTCTCAAGGTCTGTTGAGATCTCCTGTTTACCGCTGTATTCGTACCAGCCCATACGGTAGTTTTTTATGCCGGCTGCGGTTGCAGCTTTCAGGATATTGGCAGTATACTTTTCATCTGCTGATTTGATGTCTGTTGTTATGGTGTGCACTTCCAGTCCGACATTTCTAATGGCATCTACAGCCTTAGGCAGATCTTTTTCTACGTTTTGGGGTAATACATGACCCTGATCGCGAACTGTGAGATCTATACCGTCATATCCCAATTCATTTGCCAGGACGGCCATTTCCCTATAATTTAACCAGTGCAGGTGCTTGGAGAAAATATTGATGCTGAGTTTTTCAACAACTGAATTTGTCGGTGCGTATGCAAAAACAGGAGGTGTGTTTGTCTTGCCTTCAACCGAGGCTGCAAGGTCTTTAAGCCCGAATGGGATTGAAGCTGCAACAATTGCGGTACTCCGGATAAAGGTTTTGCGGGAAATGTTTTCTTTCATGATATTTTGGTAAAAAATGCCTGGATACGGGCCGTTGTTCATTCACCCCAAATGGTAATAATGAAGTTGCGCTGTCCTCCATGGTTGCGGTGCTCACATAAGTAAATGCCTTGCCACATGCCGAGTGCCAGTTGGCCATTTCTAATGGGAATGTTCACTGAGGCACCGAGCAGGGAAGCTTTTAAATGGGCCGGCATATCATCTGAACCTTCATAATCGTGAATATAATCCGGGTCATCTTCCTTAACGGTTTTGTTGAAGTACATCTCAAAATCCTGTCTCACAGTTG
>DATFQH010000178.1:0-3419 GCA_035264385.1 Pedobacter sp. | reverse complement strand
GAGACTAAAAAGCAACTGCTGGAGCAAACGGGCAGTGATCAGCCGGATTATGTGCTGGCATGTGTTGGCGGTGGGAGTAATGCGATGGGTATGTTCTATCATTTCGTTGATGATGAAAATGTTAAGCTCATCGCTGTCGAGGCTGCGGGCAAGGGGGTGGACAGTGGTTTTTCTGCGGCAACAACCTTTTTAGGTAAGGAAGGTGTGCTGCATGGCAGCAGAAGTATTTTAATGCAGACACATGATGGACAGGTTGTCGAGCCACATTCGGTATCTGCAGGTCTGGATTATCCTGGTATAGGTCCTCAGCATGCGCATTTGTTCAAAACCGGACGTGGCAGTTATGTTTCGATCACAGATGAGGAATCTTTGCATGCCGGCTTGCTGCTGACCCAGATGGAAGGGATCATTCCAGCAATTGAAAGTGCACATGCACTGGCGTATTTAGAAAAAATGAGTTTTACAGGCAAAGAAAATGTGGTGGTTTGCCTTTCGGGCAGGGGCGACAAGGATATGGATACCTATATGAAATATTTTAATTTATAAATCCCGGCAACTGGGAAACGAATCTATTTTACATGAACAGAATTAAAAATTTATTTCAGAAAAAGAAAGATATATTATCAATTTATTATACGGCAGGGTATCCTGCTTTGGGTGATACATTAGCCATTGCGGAAGCATTGGAGGAGTCTGGTGCTGATCTGCTGGAGATTGGATTTCCGTATTCAGATCCGGTGGCAGATGGTCCGATCATACAGGCCAGCAGCAAGCAGGCACTGGACAATGGCATGGATCTGAAGCTGTTGTTTGAGCAGCTTAAGGACCTGCGGGCTAAGGTGAGTATACCTGTGTTGCTGATGGGTTATGTAAATCCGATGCTGCAGTTTGGTGTGGAAAATTTTTGTAAGGCATGTGCTGAAGTGGGAGTAGACGGATGTATTGTGCCCGATCTGCCAATGACGGAATATGAAGAGTTGTATCAGGATGTTTTTGCGGCTCATGGGTTAACCAATATTTTCCTGGTTACTCCGCAGACCTCTGCAGAAAGGATCGAAAAGATCGACCAGCTGAGCAATTCATTTATTTATCTTTTGTCCTCTTCGGCTACTACGGGACAGAATCTGGAGGTGGGCAATACTACAGAGGCATATTTTGCAAGGATTGCAGATTTAAAACTGAATAACCCTACGATGATCGGCTTTGGTATTTCTAGTAAGGAGACCTTTGACAAGGCCTGCAGGTATGCCAATGGTGCGATTATAGGTAGTGCATTCGTAAAGGATCTGGATGCGGAAGATATCCGCGGCAGCGTTAAGAATTTTATGCGGAAGTTTAAACCTTAAAAACCGGTTTTCTTATTGTCTTAAGGAAGATAAAGCCGGCGAGTCCTGAAATGACCGAAGCACACAGTACCGCGAACTTCGCTTCGGTTATATTCATGGGGTCGCTGAACGAAAGCAGGGAAATGAATATGGACATGGTGAAGCCTATACCGGCGAGCATGCCAAGGCCGATAATGTGTTTCCAGCCAGATCCTGTAGGCAGACTGCCTAGTTTGACCTTTACAGCAAGCCAGGAGAACAGGGTTACGCCGATTGTTTTTCCCGCAAAAAGGCCGA
Source organism: Pedobacter sp. (assembly GCA_035264385.1). Classification (GTDB taxonomy): domain Bacteria; phylum Bacteroidota; class Bacteroidia; order Sphingobacteriales; family Sphingobacteriaceae; genus Pedobacter. The sequence continues at coordinate 1,797 of DATFQH010000178.1, read as the reverse complement.
GTATGATACCAAGTCCTAACGGTGATGCCAGGCCGCCGGTCATTTCTCTTTGGAAAGTGATATTGGTATTGGCGAGGGCAAATACTGGCATTATGAGGTAGTTGACAGGTGTATGCAGTAGATGTTCCAGTTTTTCTAATGGAGATTCATTATTTGTTTTTGCTGGTATGGTTAAGGCGAGCAGTACACCGGCAATGGTGGCATGTATGCCTGAATGATGGATGAAATACCATAAGGCGATTCCCGGGATCAGGTAGAAGTACAGGGGTTTTATATTGAAATAATTAAAGGTCATTAACAGCACCAATATTGCTGCGGCCATCAGCAGGCAATCGAAGTGGACTTCTGAGGTGTAGAATATGGCAATCACCAGAATCGCACCAAGGTCGTCTACTATAGCCAGTGCTGCCAGGAATATTTTTAATGAAGCTGGTATATTTTTACCCAGCATTGCGATTAACGCCAGTGCAAAGGCGATATCGGTAGCCATTGGAATTCCCCAGCCCGATGAAGTGGCAGTATCTTTATTGAAGTAGAAATAGATGATTGCGGGTAAGAGCATGCCGCCAAGCGCTGCTATTACGGGCAATGCTGCCTTTTTTGCAGATGAAAGTTCACCGGCCACCAGTTCTCTTTTGATTTCCAGCCCTACAAGCAAAAAGAAGATAGCCATCAGACCGTCATTGATCCATGCGGAAATGGTATATGGGCCAATATTGGCGCTAAGCAGCGATGCGAAGTTATCTTTGCTGTTTGAGTTGGCAATACCCAATGAGATGACTACGCAAATGAGCAGCAGGATGCCGCCGGTCTTGCCCGAATTGAAAAACTCTTTAAAGGATTGAAGGCTGATTGCTCTGGTCATGATTGCTTACAGGTAGCTGTCAAGATCTCCTTTACCTTCCCTTATGATTTCGAAATTGCCAGATGTACAATCGACGACGGTTGAGGGTTCATTGCCCCCGTAACCACCGTCTATGATGAGGTCTACATTTTCTTCATACTTTTCATGGATCAGTTCAGGATCTGCAGAATATTCTATCACTTCATCGTCATCGTGAATGGAAGTAGAAAGAATAGGGTTACCGAGCTGTTTGACGATTTCCCTCGCAATGTCATTGTCGGGTACCCTGATCCCGACTGTTTTTTTATTGGAACTCAGTAATTTCGGTACATTGTTATTGGCATTGAATATAAAGGTAAAAGGACCTGGAAGTGCCTTCTTCAATAGCCGGAATACAGTGGTGTCTATTGGCTTGATGTAGTCTGAGATGTGTCTCAGATCTGAACAGATGAAGGAAAAGTTTGCCTTTTCGGGCTTGATTCCTCTTATTCTGCAGATCTTTTCTATGGCCTTTTGGTTGGTGATGTCGCAGCCCATTCCATATACTGTATCGGTTGGGTAGATGATAATGCCGCCCTTTTTCAGCACCTCCACAACTTGCTCAATTGCCTTTGGATTTGGGTTTTCAGGGTATATCTTTATAAGCATATGTAAATTTACAAAATCCTGATCCGAAATCAGATTATTATTGTTCTATTGGGGTGTTTTTAGTAAATTAAAGCTATATGAGAAAAGCATTCATCGCTATTGCAGCCTTTCTAGTTACCGCAACGGTTATGCTCAGTCTGGCATGGCCTCCTTTCTGGTGGGCCTTTATTTTTACGGGCCCGGTTGTTTTGCTGGGTCTTTACGATCTTTACCAGCCTAAGCATAGTATCGTAAGGAATTATCCGGTGCTGGGCAGACTGCGCTATTTTATGGAAGATTTGCGACCGAAGGTATACCAATATTTT
>DATFQH010000177.1:0-5272 GCA_035264385.1 Pedobacter sp. | reverse complement strand
TATAGTGTAGAGCCGAAAGCAGATGTGATCCGGATGAGCTTCAACCAGATCGTTCACCACAGGGCACAGCTCGGGGTGTATCTCAGGCTACTCGACATTCCGATACCGGGCAGCTTTGGGCCCAGTGCCGATGAAATCGATTTTTAAAATGGCGCGGTCGGTTTTGAAATGGGTACGTTTTGTAGTCAGGATGAGCTTCTTCTATTTCTGACCAGATTAGTATATGTGGTTATAAATTGATTCCTTTGTAAAAAGTTATCAATTTATAATTCCACGCTATACCTAACTATTATCCGATGTCTGATTCAACTACCCGATTAAATAAATATATAAGTGAAAGTGGCCTTTGTTCAAGAAGGGCTGCCGACAGGTATATTGAGCAAGGCCATGTTTTCATCAACGGCAAGCGGGCAAAAGTAGGCGACCAGGTTTTCTTTGGTGATGTGGTAACGGTAAACGGACAGACCATTGAGCCTAAGGAGGTGGAGAACACGGTTCTGATCGCTTATAACAAGCCGGTAGGGATTACCAGCACTACTGAAGCGGGTGTGAAGAGTAATATTGTTGACCATGTGAACCATAGCGAGCGTGTTTTTCCGATCGGCAGGCTGGATAAGGATTCGCAGGGATTGATTTTTCTGACGAATAACGGCGACCTGGTCAATAAGATCCTGCGTGCGGGTAACAATCATGAAAAGGAATACGTCGTTACGGTGAATAAGCCGGTTACTGATGCTTTTCTGGAGGGTATGGCCAAGGGCGTACCGGTATTGGGTGTGATGACCAAAAAATGCAAGGTGAGTAAGGAAGGTCCGTCTACGTTTAAGGTTACGCTGATCCAGGGGCTGAACAGGCAGATCCGCAGGATGTGTGAGCATTTTGGTTTTGATGTGGTGAAATTGGAGCGGGTACGGATCATGAATGTGAGCATTAAGGGTATTCCTGTTGGGGAATGGCGCGAGCTGAGCCCGGAGGAACAAACTGAGATTTATAATATGGTGGCCAAATCGAGTTCGCTCGAGGAAGCTTCTAAAGGTAAAAAGAGTGCTGCTGCAAAACCGGCTACCGGTAAAGGGCAGCCGGCTGGAGCTATAGCGGCAAAGCGTACTCCGGGAAAGACTGCTGCGAAAAAGCCTGCTGGTAAATATATGTCCATGCGGGAAGATGACCTGATGGAAAATGTAACTCCGGGCAGAGCCAGGGCGACAAAAAAACCTACATCAAGGGCTGCTTCAGGCAGTGTAAGCCGGGCAGACAGGGCGCCGGGGGGCAATGGCGGTAAGGGTGGTAAAGCACCGGGTAAGCCTGCGGGCAGATCAAAAAGCGCAGCTGCCCAGAGCGACTGGAACAGAACCGGCGGCCCCGATAGAAAGGCCAAAGCAAAGAATAAGCGCGGCTAATGCTGAGCCTGGCATGACCATCTGCTAAAAATATTTTGGTATCTTTGCAGCGCAATGCAAAAAACAGACATCCGTTCACTTGATCTTCCGCAGCTGCAGCAAGCTTTTGTTGCCATGCAGGAGCCTTCATACAGGGCCAAACAGGTTTACCAGTGGCTCTGGGAAAAGTCTGCCCGCAGTTTTGAAGAGATGAGCAATATCTCTAAAGACCTGAGGAGCAAACTGGATGAAAACTATGCGATCAATGTTGTAGAGGTTAACAATTCGCAGTTCAGCAACGACCATACGATAAAAAATGCGTTCAGATTGTTCGACGGTAATATCGTTGAGGGTGTACTTATCCCTATGGAAGACAGGATGACGGCTTGTGTGAGTTCGCAGGTGGGCTGCAGCCTGACCTGTAAATTCTGCGCCACGGGCTATATGGACCGTAAGCGAAACCTCAATGCCGATGAGATCTATGACCAGGTGGTGCTGATCGATCAGCAGGCGAAGAAGAACTATAATGTTCCGCTGACCAATATCGTGTATATGGGTATGGGCGAGCCGCTGCTGAACTATGCCAATGTCATGAAATCTATAGAGAGGATCACAGCTCCGGACGGATTAAACATGTCTTACAAGCGGATCACGGTTTCTACGGCCGGAATTGCCAAGATGATCAGGAAACTGGGTGATGATGGTGCGAAGTTTAATCTTGCCCTGTCGCTCCATGCGGCCAATGACCAGAAGCGCAACGAGATCATGCCGATCAATGAAGCCAATTCACTGAAGGCGCTGGAAGACGCTTTGAAGTATTATTTTTCTAAAACCAAGAACCCGGTTACCTACGAATACATTGTATTTAACGATTTCAATGATGAGATCCAGGACGCAATGGAACTGGCGAAATTCTGTAGGCATGTACCCTGCAAGGTCAACCTGATTGAATATAATCCGATACAGTTTGCAGATTTTATCAACGCGAAGGTAGATAAGATCGATGCATTTTCTGCTTACCTGAAAAGCCAGGGCATCAATACCAATATCAGGCGCAGCCGCGGCAAGGACATTGATGCAGCCTGCGGTCAGCTGGCGGTTAAAGAACAAAATTGATATTTTTTATCTGTTGATTTAGGGTTGTATCGCCGAAAGCGATTAATTTAGCCAATGAGTGTTATCTTCAGGGCTTTTCGCGACTTTTTCAGTTTGCTGTTCCCCAATCTTTGCAGTGGCTGCAGCCGCCATTTGAACAATGGCGAAAGCGCAATCTGTATCAGCTGTCTTTACCGGCTTCCTTATACCGACCATCACCTGCATGCGGCAAACAAAACCGCCAGGCTCTTTTGGGGAAAAATTCCATTTAATGCCGCTATGGCCCTGCTCTATTTCAAAAAAGAGGGCCGTGTGCAGAAGATCATTCATAGCCTTAAGTATAAGGGCCGTAAGGAAACGGGCATAAAGCTGGGCGTACTGATGGCAGAGCAACTCAGAAAAACCACATTTTACGAAGATATAGATCTGGTGGTTCCAGTGCCGCTGCATAGCAGCAAGGAACGGCAACGCGGCTATAATCAGAGTGCCTGCCTTGCTGAAGGTATTGCGGTTGAACTCGGTATAACATTGAGCAGCGGCGCGCTGAGCAGGACAATCGCAACCGAAAGCCAGACCAGGAAAGGCCGTTACAGCAGGCATGAAAATATGCATGACGCATTTAGCGTCCGGGCGGGCTCGGAACTGACCGGAATGCACGTGCTGCTGGTAGATGATGTGATCACTACCGGTGCTACCATAGTGGCTTGTGCGGTTGCGCTGCATGAATGCGGGATAAAAAAACTAAGCATAATTGCGGCCGCCAGCGCGGAATAGTCCGTTATTTTAAAAAAAATTAAATTCGTTAAAACAATTTGGCCGCTTGCTCGTTTATATATTCGAGAGCGTTAATTTAGATGGTAAGAGTCGATATTTTCTTTAAAGAGATATCGGCTCTTTACTTTTCAGGGCATTTCAAATCCTGGCAGAAAAAACAAAATGGCGAATAGAATACTGCTAAATAGAATTAGCAAATTTTATTTATCGCTAACAAAAAAAACAGTGAAATTTCTTTGCAGATTCGAAAATAAATCGTTCCTTTGTCTTGAGAGCGTTAATTTAAGGGTCGACAATTCCATGCCTATGGAAAGTCGGCCCTTTATTTTTTGGAAGAAATTACCTCTTTTTTTCCTTTGAGTTTATTTAGAAATGTGTGCGGAAATTATGTTCCGGATCTCTGCAGGGCTGAATGGTTTTAAGATATGTCCATTCATTCCGGATGTTTGGAGTTTCAGATGCTCGTCCTGAAGTGTTGAAGCCGTAAGTGCAATGATCGGCACCATTTTGAAATAATCTCCTTCCATTTGCCTGATCAGCGTGGTAGTTTCAAATCCATCCAGTCCGGGCATCCTGATGTCCATGAGGATCAGATCGTAGCGGTTTGCGCTTACTTTTTCTATGGCCTCTCTCCCGTCTGCGGCAAAATCAAGCGCCAGGCCCCACTTACCGAGCATTCTGCTGGCAATTAAGAGGTTGATCTCATTATCGTCAACGACAAGTATTTTCCTGCCTGCAAAAGATTCGGAAGGCTGCAGGTTCTGAACTGCCGTAATTTGTGCGGGTCCTTTTTCAAACCTGATGTTGAACATAAAGCTGGTTCCTTTATTTTCTTTGCTGCTGACCACTATTTCAGAGCCGTGAAGCTTCAATAGCTTTCTGGTTATCGCAAGCCCCAAACCGGTGCCGCCATAGGTTTTAGAGATATCGGGTTTGGCCTGCGTAAAGGTTTCAAAGATATAAGACAGCTTGTCCTGAGGAATGCCAATGCCGTCATCGCGCACTTCAAAATGGATCTCTACCTGGTCTTCTTCTTCACTTTCCAGCCCGACCAATAGACTGATATTGCCCTGGCTGGTAAATTTAACTGCGTTCCCCAGCAGGTTCATAAAGATCTGGTATAACCTGGTCTTATCGCCCATCACATATTCCGGAATCTGGCTATCCATTTGGAGGTTCAGTCTGTTGCCTTTTTCCTGGGCACTCAGCTGCATAGAGCTGATGATATCAGCAGTGAGTTCCTTTATACTGAAACATGCATTTTCAAGATGCATATTACCGGTTTCGATCTTCGTGAAATCGAGGATGTCGTTGATGATGCCCAGCAGGTTTTCAGAGGAGAATTTGAGGATATTGAGATCGGGAATCTGGGAAGGACTTGGATTGCCGTCGAGCAGCAGATTGGTCATTCCGATCACCGCATTCAGTGGTGTCCTGATCTCATGGCTCATTACTGAAAGGAACATTTCCTTAGTTTCACTAAGCCGTAGTGCCTGTTCTTTTGCATCCAGCATCTCCCGTTCGGCCTCTTTCTTCTCGGTAATGTCTATAATGATTTCCACTTCTATATCTACTTCTCCTGCATCATTTAATATGACGGTATTGTAGATCGAGAGCCATATTGGTTTCTTGTCTTTCCGGTAAGCCAGCAGATCTACGGTAAAGGATTTATGCTGCCTGATCATTTCCCTGGCTTTTTCAAGCAGCTCGGCATCCGTTCCCGGCCCTGAGATCAGATCGCCTAAACGTCTTCCTTTTAAATCTTCGTAAGTAAAGCCCGTGATCTTCTCAAATGCGTCGTTGACCCAGGTAACGTGGTTATTGGCGTCATTGATCACTATCGCATTGTTAACCTTGCTTGCAGCGAACGATAGTTTCATCAGTTCGTTTTCTACACGCTTGTTTTCGGTAATGTCCCTGCCATAAGCATACCAGCGGCCTGCTTTCGCAACCATGTTCCAGCTAAGCCAGCGGCTGGTTCCGCTCTTGGCCGTAATCCTGAAGTCTACATTAAATTGCTTGAT
>DATFQH010000176.1:0-6076 GCA_035264385.1 Pedobacter sp. | reverse complement strand
TGCTTTGATCAGTTGCTGTAAAGTATTAAACGCTGTTTTTAAACCGGCAGCATCTTTCACATCAGGAGTTTCCGAACCAATTTTGTTCAGGATCTGAGCAAATGAAGAGCCACCCAATTTATAAGTATCATCAGAAAGGTTGATGTAATAGATCGAACCGCCATTTTTCTGCAATACAGGCTCTACTACTTTCGTAATGTCGTCACAGTTGCCGGCAGCCGAGATGATCACCGTGCCCGGAGCAATCACATCACCATTTTTGTATTTCTGCTTCATCGACAGCGAATCTTTTCCTGTCGGAATATTGATACCCAATGAAATCGCAAATGCCGAACAAGCCTTTACCGCTTCATATAACCTTGCATCTTCACCCTCGTTCTTACAAGCCCACATCCAGTTGGCCGAAAGCGAAACGCTTTTCAAACCATCCTTTAAAGGAGCCCATACGAGGTTAGACAGCGATTCCGCAATCGCAATCCGGCTACCTGCAGCAGGATCTATCAATGCGGAAACAGGAGCATGACCTATAGAGGTAGCAATACCTTCCTTACCCTGAAAATCCAGTGCCATCACACCAACATTGTTCAAAGGCAACTGGAGCGGCCCAGCACACTGTTGTTTAGCAACACGGCCACCAACACAACGGTCAACCTTATTGGTCAGCCAATCCTTTGAGGCAACAGCCTCCAACTGAAGCACCTGCTCCAGATAATCTTTAACTTTTGAACCCTCGTAAGTTACAGGCTCATACTTTCTGTCTATTGTCTGATCGGCCATCACCACTTTAGGTGAGCTGCCAAACATATCCTTCAATTCCAGATCCATCGGCTTCACACCAGTAGTAGCCGATTCAAAGGTAAACCTATGATCACCCGTTACTGTACCCACAGTATACATCGGAGACCTTTCACGGTCTGCGATCTTTTGCAGGGTTTCTATATCTTTCTGGCCAATTACCAGACCCATACGTTCCTGAGATTCATTGCCAATAATTTCTTTGGAAGAAAGGGTAGGGTCGCCCACAGGCAATTTATCCAGATCAATCTTACCACCGGTCTCTTCAACCAGTTCAGAAAGACAATTCAGGTGGCCGCCCGCACCGTGATCGTGAATAGAGATGATCGCATTGTGATCAGATTCCACCATACCCCTTACCGCATTGGCCGCTCTTTTCTGCATTTCAGGGTTAGACCTTTGAACCGCATTCAATTCAATGCCGGTTCCCAGCTCACCCGTATCAGCAGAAGATACCGCTGCACCACCCATGCCGATTCTATAATTTTCACCACCAAGGATCACAATCTTGTCACCTTCGGCCGGCTTGTGTTTTTGTGCCTGACTCGCCTTACCATAGCCAACGCCACCGGCAAGCATAATTACCTTATCAAAACCCAGCTTTCTGCCTTGCTCTTCATGCTCGAAGGTCAATACCGAACCCGTAATCAGCGGTTGCCCAAACTTATTGCCAAAATCAGTCGCACCGTTAGATGCCTTGATCAGAATATCCATTGGCGTCTGATACAACCATTGTCTTTCTTCGACACCATTCTCCCATGAACGGCCCTCTTCCAGGCGCGAAAGAGCAGTCATATAAACAGCAGTACCTGCTAAAGGCAATGAACCCTGCCCACCAGCTAGCCTGTCTCTGATCTCGCCACCAGAGCCCGTCGCCGCACCATTGAAAGGCTCTACAGTGGTCGGAAAGTTGTGGGTCTCTGCTTTTAAAGAAATCACAGACTCAAAGTCACTTACCGTATAATAATCCGGCTCGTCTGCACGTTTAGGCGCGAATTGCTGAACTTTAGGCCCCTTAACGAAGGCTACATTATCTTTATAAGCCGAAACAATATCATTCGGGTTTTCTTCAGAAGTCTGGCGGATCATTTTAAACAAGGAAACCGGCTGTTCCACACCATCGATCACAAACTTTCCGTTAAAGATCTTATGGCGACAATGCTCAGAATTGACTTGCGAAAATCCAAATACTTCAGAATCTGTTAGTGGTCTGCCCAGTCTTTCCGCAAGATCTTCCAGGTATTCAACCTCATCATCACTTAGCGAAAGACCCTCTTGTTTGTTATATGCGGCTACATCAGTAATCTGCAGGATAGGCTCAGGCTGAACATTTATCGTATAGATCTCCTGATCCAGTTCATCATATTTCTGCGAAAGCATCGGATCATAATCTGCAAAATCTTCTTCTACCCTTGCAAACTCCTCAATTCTGATGATCCCGCTGATATCCATATTTTGAGTGATCTCTACCGCGTTGGTACTCCAGGGAGTGATCATAGCCGCACGCGGACCAACATAAAAGCCGTTTAAAGTGCTTTCCTGTTGTAATTTGGCGCCGCCAAACAGCCATTCAAGTTTTGTAACATCAGTAGGGGTCAGTTCTCGTTCAATTTGTACACCGAAAACCTTGGTAGCTTGGCTTAAGAAGAAATAGATCATGCTCTTTTTTTGAAAGTGCAAATTTAGCTTTTTAAAATTAAAAGCATGACTAAAGCTGGTTTTTATAAAGCCTATTATCAGTAGATAAAATCAGATTATACATTTTGATTACATTTGATGGCAAATGGCAAACGTTTTCAAGTTCAAACAATTTGAGGTAGATCAGGAAGGGTGTGCCATGCGCATCAATACAGATGGAGTACTCCTGGCAGCGATCGCCGGTCACCCTTTCCCAAAAGATATTCTTGACATTGGCACAGGCACCGGTGTCCTTGCCATGATGATGGCACAGCGGTTTCCTGAAGCCAGTATCGTTGCGGTGGAAATCGACGAACAAGCCAGCATTACTGCCGCAAGAAATTTCAATTCCTCATCATTTACAGACAGAATAAACGCTATTCATACCGGCATCGCAACTTACGAAACAGAACGCCGGTATGACCTCATCATATCCAATCCGCCTTTTTTTGTAAATGATCTGAAAAACCCGGAAGGCAGAAAAAGTCTGGCACGTCATACCGATGAAGCTTTTTTCGAATCACTTTTGCTGAAAGCCGAAGAGTTACTTACCTCAGGAGGATTACTTTGGCTGATCCTGCCGGTCAAACAAGCCGGTTTTGTAACAGTAAAGGCATCAGGAAATGGACTCGTACTTCAAAGAGAAATCAGTATCTGTTCTGACATTAATAAACCTGTCATCCGAAAGATCATCTGCCTGGGCCGTACGGAGCCCAACTTAAAAGACACCCCATTGCAAGAGGAACTGTTTTACATCTACTCTTCCGAAGGAGCATATACTGACGCTTATAAGCAGCTTTTAAAAGATTTTTTCCTTGCTTTTTAGGTTGGCTCAAAAGTTTTATGCCGAGACTTTTGCGTACCTCAACATGACTACGCCATCGCCTCCGGCCTTCGAACTTAAAAGCTTCAGCCCGACCCTGTTTTTGATGTTTTCAAACAAAGGTTTTCCTTCCCCAAGTATCACCGGCTGGAAAGCCAGCCTGTATATGTCTATCAGGTCAAGGTTCACAAAGGTAGTGGTCAGTTTCCCGCCTCCATACAACCATATGTTTCCACCAGTTTCATTCAGTATTTTATTGACGGTCGCCTCAATATCCGAGCTGATCACGATGACATTTTCATTCTTCGGCTGTTGCAACGTTGTTGAAAACACGTATTTGGTTTTGCTGTGAAGCAGATCGTAAGCCTTTTGCAATTTTGGGCTGGCATCAGTATCAGGACGATAATTACCCCATAGCTCATAACTCACTCTACCATAAAAGATGGCATCGATGCCGTCAAGAATATCAATCAGCACATCTGCAAAATCCGTATGCCCGTCGGCTGCGATCCAGTCAATTTCGCCATTTGGGCCTTCAATATAACCATCGAGTGTTAAAGTGAGATCGAGGATGACTTTTCTCATAATTGTTATTTAAAGTATTAAAACATTACATTAGTGCTAAAACTACTAAAATAAATCTCAATGAAATATGCGCTGCTCATTCTTTTCTTCATCACAGTAGTACTGGCTTACAACAACCAAGAGGTATCATTAAAGGGTAATGTACTGTACCTCGTTAATCCTGAAATGAACAACAATCGATACAATCGGGTCATTTGCCAGTTTAATGAAAATCAGGTAGAAATCTTTGCGCAACCAGATAGTTCAGGACACACAGCAGACGCCACCATAGGACCATATGCTATAACAGACCATGTATTGAGTTTTCCGAAAGGCAATTACGAGATCAGAGAGATACCCGGGGGATACGCGCTGTATCAATCAGGCATCCTGAAGTATAGGCTCCTAACCGCCGATGCCCGCAAGTCCCACTTGGAAATTGCTGCTGCCGGACGCTCGTCAATTTGAATGAATCTCAAATTAGTGACATAAAAAAAGCGTCCTCTTGCCATTTCAACGGCAGTGCCGTACCTTTGAATTATAAAAATTAAAGACCTATGAATACTGAAAAAGCGATATTAGCAGGAGGCTGTTTCTGGGGGGTAGAAGAACTTTTTCGTCACTACCCCGGTGTGGCTTCAACCGTAGTTGGATATACCGGGGGAGATGTTCCCAATGCAACTTACCGCAACCACGGTACACATGCCGAAGGCATCGAAGTTACCTTTGATCCAACAGTTTTATCTTACAGGGGCTTGCTGGAATATTTCTTCCAGATCCACGATCCTACTACCCGAAACCGACAGGGCAACGATATAGGCACTTCTTACCGTTCCGCTATTTTTTACAGCAGTGAAGAACAAAAGGAAACTGCCAATGCGCTGATCCGGGAAATGGAAGCTTCGGGTAAATGGCCCGGAAAAATCGTAACTGAAATCGTTCCCGAAACCGATTTTTGGAATGCGGAAGAAGAGCATCAGAATTACCTTCAAAAACAACCGAACGGATATACCTGCCATTTCGAAAGGCCAAACTGGAAATTGAGCTAAACCAGCTTATATTTCCATCATTTTGGTATGCGGGCTTAATGTTATTATATTTAGTAACAAGTAAACTGTCTTGTAACTGATTACGAGCATAAACTAATGTTAGAAAATAACAATAGACAATCTCTAAGCCCAATACCAAAAGGAAAATGACCAATTCGAGTAGAACAACAAACAAAATAATCAATTCGGTAGCAGCGGCAATGATGCTTACACTATCTTTTGGGACCCTTTGTCATGCACAGGAAACAGTAGCTGGCTGGGTCAAATATGAGAACAATCCAGTGTTAGGTGGCGATTTCGGGACTATATTTGACATCAGCGTTCTTCGGGAAACCAATGGCTATAGCATGTGGAGTTCGTGGAGACCAAAAAAGAGTATCGCACTGTCTACAAGTAAAGACGGACTCGCATGGACTGACCCGATACCGGTGCTTATGCCGAATCCCGGTAATACGTGGGAATCAGATCTGAATCGCCCCTGCGTAATAAAAAAAGACAATATCTATCACATGTGGTACACCGGACAGGCAGACGGCAAATCATGGATCGGTTACGCAACTAGTCCTGATGGAAAAACATGGAGGCGGACAAGCAAGGCCCCGGTGCTTTCGGCAGAGCTGGCCTGGGAGAAAACCTCTGTAATGTGCCCCAGTGTAATATGGGATCAAAAAGCCGGAATTTATAAAATGTGGTATTCAGGCGGAGAGCAATACGAACCGGACGCGATCGGCTATGCAACCAGCGCCGATGGAATCAACTGGAAAAAAAACGCCAAAGATCCCATCTTCAGCCATGATCCTTTAAATAAGTGGGAACAGGCAAAGGTAACGGCATGTCAGGTAATTCAAGAGAAAGGTTACTACCTCATGTTCTATATCGGATTTCGTGATGTCGATTATGCCCAGATCGGTATTGCCCGATCCAAAGATGGTATCCATAATTGGGAAAGACATCCACAAAACCCAATCATCAGACCAGGTGACGGATGGGATTCCAGTGCGGTTTACAAGCCCTATGCAATCTACGATGGCAAGCAATGGCTCCTATGGTATAACGGAAGAAAAGACGGTAAAGAACAGATTGGCGTTGTCCTGCACAAAGGCGAGGATCTAGGATTTGATAAATAGCGCAATTCATGGCCAGATATCTGTTGTTTCTTATATGTATA
>DATFQH010000175.1:0-6596 GCA_035264385.1 Pedobacter sp. | reverse complement strand
TTAATGAAAACATAAATATTTCGGGTATATCAAAAGATCAGGTTCTTGGCGTGGGCATTGGAATGCCGGGATTTATGGATACCAGAAAGGGAGTCAATTATAGCTTTTTTAAAACTCCGGACCGCCGAAGCCTGAGAGATTACCTCAATGCAGAAATTGGTCTTCCGGTCTTTATAGATAATGATTCGAGTGTGATTGCCATGGCCGAGCTAAAGTTTGGTGCCGGAAAAGGCTGCAAGGAATTACTTGTAGTGAATGTTGGCTGGGGAATTGGACTCGGTATGATCATTAACGGACGACTTTTCAGAGGCCATAGCGGCCTTGCCGGAGAGTTTAGCCATATTCCTTTGTCTCAAAGCAACAAGTTGTGCTCTTGTGGAAAACGTGGTTGCCTGGAGGTTGATACTTCGTTACTGGTGCTGGTAGAGAGAGCGCGTGCAAGAATGGAATCGGGCATTAGTTCCAGCATGGAAGAGTTGTTTAAGGACCAGAGTAAGCTGCCCGGCGATCATTTGCTGGATGCTGCTAAGGCTGGCGATCCGCTGGCAGTTTCTGTACTTTCTGAAGCTGCGTTTTTAATTGGCAAAGGGGTTGCTACCCTCATCCACATCATGAATCCGAAACTGATTGTCCTGAGCGGCCGGGGCGCGAGAGCCGGTAAAATTTTAATGGCTCCGATTGATCAGGCGATCCATGAGTTTTGTATTCCAAGGCTTGCGGAACATACAGAAATTAAAGTTTCAGAACTGGCTTCCGAATCGGAGCTTCTGGGTGCAGCAATCCTTGTTATGGAAAACTGCGAGTTTAAATAATTTGAATCATCACTAAACAAACAATAAACACTAACCAACTAATTAACAATTTAATCATTTAAAAATGAAGCAGATGTATCTGAAGTGTATAAGCTTTGTGCTATTTACATTAATGGCAATGACGGCTTATGCACAAAAAAATGTTACCGGTACGGTAACTGAAAAAGCGGGGCAACCGATCCCCGGAGTAAGTGTGACTGAGAAGGGTACTAAAAATGGTACTTCTACCGATGCGAACGGAAAGTTCACCCTTTCTGTGCAACCGGGAGCTGTAGTAACCTTTACTTCAATTGGCCTGACCACGAAAGAAGTAACTGTAGGGCAGTCTTCTACAATTGATGTTGTGATGGATGACGACGCAAACCAGCTGGGAGAGGTTGTCGTTACTGCATTGGGTATCAAGAGAGAGAAGAAATCTCTGGGCTATGCGGTTCAGGAAGTGAAGGGACAAACTTTGGTGGAAGCCAGAGAGCCCAATCTGGTAAATACTTTATCCGGTAAAGTTGCGGGTTTGCAGGTTACACGATCAAGTAATGGTCCTGCGGGATCATCCAGGATTACCTTGAGGGGTAACAACTCGCTTACGGGTGATAACCAGCCACTCATTGTTGTGGACGGAGTGCCGGTAAGTAACTTCACCGGCGCAATTAATCCTGGTAGCGGAAAACTAAATAATGATTATTACAATCCTGCTGCCGATATGGGTAATGGTCTGGGAGATATCAATCCGGAAGACATCGAAAATATATCTGTATTGAAAGGTCCTTCAGCAGCAGCCCTTTATGGATCGAGAGCCGGTAATGGTGTAATCATGATCACGACCAAAAGCGGAAAGGCACAAAAAGGTTTGGGGATTTCAGTTTCCTCTACGCTCGGTATTGAGAGTGTTTTTACTTCTCCAAAGATCCAGAATGATTTTGGACAGGGTAATAATGGAGAATATTCTGAACTATCGAACTTGAGCTGGGGCTCAAAGGCTGCAGGACAAATGGTTAAAAACTGGAACGGTGAACAAGTGGCTATGCGCACATACGACAACATTGGAAACTACATTGATAACGGCATCAGTTCCAACCAAAGCTTGACCTTTCAGCAGCAACTTGGTGCAACCTCTATCTATACTTCTTTCAATCGTTTAGACGATAAAAGTCTGATACCAGGCGCAGAGCTTCACAGGACGAATTTGCTGGCAAGAGCGGTGAGTACTTTTGGTAAGGACGACAGGTGGACTACGGATACCAAGATTCAGTACAACAACTCAAATGCTGAAAACAGACCTAACAATGGGTCTAATGACAATAACGTGTTTTCTACGCTCTATAACCTGCCAAGGTCAATTGACATTACACAGTTAAAGAACTCTGTTGATGGAAATGGCAAAATGATCTGGTACTTGCCGACAGGAAATGCCTACAATCCATATTGGGCGAAAACCAACAACCTGAACAATGACGTCAGAGACCGATATATCCTTACCGGATCCTTGAAGTATAAATTCAACACCTGGTTGAACGCAGAAGTTAAGGGGGGGATGGACAATTATACTACGACTATCGAAAGTAAATTGTATGCAGGCGGTAAAGCGACTCCGACTGGATCTTATGGTTTAAGTAAACAGACTTTTACAGAAACGAATTTTAGCGCTTTGATATCGGGGCAAAAAGACAACATTTTTGATCGTCTGGGCGGTGCATTTACAGCAGGGGGTAACCTGATGTCTCAGAAAAATAATATTTTAGGTAGTAATTCGGGTGAATTGGTAGTGCCTAACTTATTTTCTTTGAACAATGGGAAGAACAATCCATCAGTTTCTCAGGTATACAGTACTAAAAAGATCAATTCTGTATACGGAACTTTGCAGGCAAACTGGGATGGCTATTTGTTTGTTGACGGTACCTTCAGAAATGACTGGACTTCAACATTGAGCCCAAAAAACCGTTCTTATTTTTATCCTTCAGTTAGCGTATCGTATGTGTTTACTGAGATGCTGGCCAGAATGGGCAAAGAACTACCATCATGGTTTACCTACGGTAAATTAAGAGCTTCAACAGCCTCGGTAGGTAATGACTTGGATGCTTATGAACTGTACAATACTTATTCAATTGGTAAAGATCCAAACGGAAATACAAATGCCAACAGAAATGACGTATTATATGATGAAGATGTTAAAAATGAGCTGATCAAAAACTACGAAGCCGGAGCAGAGCTGAGATTTTTCAAAAGCCGTATAGGTCTGGACCTATCTTTCTATAAGTCAAATGCAACCAACCAGCTGATTGAGATTTCATTAGATCCTTTGAGTGGATATAAAAAGAAAAAAATCAATGCCGGGGATGTTCAAAATAAAGGATTTGAAGTAGTTTTGGATGCAAATATATTCAGTAATCCAACCGGGTTCAACTGGAATGCTTCTGCAAACTTTTCTCATAACAGCAACACACTCGAATATCTGACAGATAATCTTTTTACCTATCAATTGGGTGGATATGATGATGTACAAATTTTAAGCGTAGTGGGACAAAAGTATGGCGACATCTATGGTACTACATTTCAGAGAGTCCCGGATGGTGAGCATGCAGGTGAATTGCTGCTTGGTGCGAACGGATTGCCCCTGTTTTCTACCACGGGATCAAGATTAGGCAATCAACAGGCCAAGGCGTTGGCAGGCATAACCAACACCTTCGGTTACAGGGGCTTTAGTCTTTCCTTTCTTGTCGATGGTCGTTTTGGAGGCAAGATTTTCTCCAGTACATTGTCTGCATTACAGCAGAGTGGAATTGCTTCCAATACTGTCGTAAACGGAGCCAGAGAAAATTTTGTGGTGAACGGCTACATCAAGAATGGTGATAATTATGAGAAAAGCTCAGTGTCTGTATCTCCTCAGAAATATTGGGAAGTTCTTGCTGGCACAAACAACATGGGTATTTCTGAGGCCAATATTTACGATGCTACGAATATCCGATTACGGAATGTGAACTTGAGCTATAACCTTTCTTCTAAAATGTTAGCTAAAACGCCTATCCAGCGTGCTAAAATTGGTGTTTCCTGCAATAACGTTTGGCTGATCACCAGTCACATGAACGGTTTGGATCCTGAGGCTGTTTATGCAACAGGTGGAAACGCAACAGGTTTTGAAGGTACAAGTGCTCCAACTACGCGTACTTTCTCATTTAATTTAACGTTAGGCTTTTAATCTTAATAATTGATAAGATGAAAAATATATTGAAACAATCATGCCTGGTTATCGCTGCGACAGTGATGATGGCATCATGTAAAAAATTTGAACAGTTAAATGTCAATCCGGTTGCAGCCGGTGAAGAACAGGTTCAGGTCGAATACTTTATCAACAACTCTATTATTTCTGCGCAGATGAATCCGGATGTGGCAGAAAGATCATTTGTATTGTACTGGAAACCAGCAGGCCGCCAGGCTGCCGATTACGATGGCGGAGCGATTTCTGCGGGTAGTTATAATGATGGATGGACAGGTGCTTATTATGATCAGGTGGCTGGTTGGTTGAATATGGCTAATACAGCTATACAAATAGGTGAAAAACAGATTGCGGCAGGAACCGCTAAAACCTATACTCCTAACCTGATCCAGGTTGCAAGGATATGGAGAGCTTATCTGATGAGCGAGATGTCTGATAATTTCGGGCCGATTCCTGTCAAGGCTTTTGAAGGGACCAATCCCGATTTTTCTGATGTTAAAACGGTTTACTATTACCTCCTGGAGGAATTGAAAGATGCAGGCGCCAAGCTTGATCTGACTGTGGTAAATCCGGAAGCATTAACAAAGCAGGATCCGGCTTTTCAGTACAATTATGCAAAATGGAGAAAATATGCAAACTCTATGCGTTTGCGCCTGGCTATGCGTTTATCAGAAGTAGATGCAAACAAAGCCAAAACAGAGTTTGAAGCTGCTGCTGCTACAAATGATTTTATCATTAACAATGCAGACAATTTCCAGGTGCAGGAAAAGGATGGCTGGGATGCACTTACTGGCGTAATGAGCCGTTCATGGGATACTCAGCCTTTATCGTCAACGCTGAACAATCTGTTTGTTGGTTTGGGTGGTATCAAGTCTGCTGATCTTTTGGGTGAGGATTTTCAATCTGCTATTAAACCAGCTAACTGGTTGGGCCAAACCTTTCCTGAGCAATTTACTACAAAAACAAATGATCCTTCTGCTGGCTACTGGTTCAATGGACTTCCATATACGATTGATCCGCGCGCTTACAAATTGTTCAGCATCCCTGGTGATGTGAACAATATTAACTATCCGAAGCAAAATGGAAATTATGATGTGGTTACCGTACGTAATATGAAAGCTCCGGGTGGTGCGGTTGCTAAAGTGATCGATGCAAAATATACATGGAACACAAGAGTAGATGGTAACTGGGGTGCAAAAGATGCCTTAAATGAGCCTGTTAATTATGGTGGAACAATGCCACGTATCAATATGCAGTTCAGAAACAGTACCCAAAAAAGACTTTTCTTTGGGCCATGGGAAACCTATTTTCTTTTGGCGGAAGGAGCTGTTCGCGGATGGGCTTCGCCCGTTAGCGCGCAAACTGCTTACGAAACAGGAATTGCTAAAAGCTTCGAATATTGGGGCATTAGTCTGGGTTCTTACCTGACTTCAACTGATTATAATAAGGTTGGAACGTCTGTAAGCTGGGCACATACTACTGAGCCTGCCGCACGTGTAATGAATTATGAAAATGGTCTGACAGGAGCAGCAGGTACAGTTACGGTAAACTATCCTAAGAATGACCTGTACAAAAATGGTACAGTTAAAAATGACCTTTTGACAAAGATCATCACCCAGAAATTTATTGCGCAGACGCCTTGGCTGCCATTAGAAACCTGGAATGATCACAGAAGGTTAGGTTTACCTTTCTTTGAAAACCCTGCTGTTGAAGAACCGATTAATTCCTTGCCGGCCCTTACTGCAACGAATTATATGACTGCAAGTGTTAAGTTTTTACCACAGCGTTTAAAATATCCTTCGAGTTTGCAAAATACAAATTCAAAAGGTTATGCTCAGGCAGTAACTGCCCTGGGTGGTGCTGATGCGGTGCTTACCCCATTGTGGTGGGCGCAAAAACAATAATGAACTAATTTTTATCAGTTATAAGGCCCCCGATACTTCATCGGGGGCCTTTTTTATGGCGAATAGCCTTCGTTCTATTACATTTTGTAAATGAGCTTAATACACAAAATACCACCGGAAATGAGGGTCGCCGGGAATAGTTTAGTAGGTGTCGCCTCTTTCTCTATTTTAGGTTGACATCTTTTTTAAAGATCATAGCCTCTACTGAAGCTTCAGGATGCCGAGTTTATCCGCAAGCTCGTTGAGATCATTTACCACTGCATCGATCAAAGGAACGCCGCTTAAAAGACGCTCCTGCTCAAATTCATATTCAGGTTCACCCGGAATGATCACGCGTTTATCGGGATCTACAGTCTTTGCAGATTTAAAGCGCCCGATCCAGTTGTCCAGATGGTCTTTAAATTCCTGTGCCGGGCGAAAGCCATCGACACGCATAGCCCCGAAGAAATGTCCTATTCCCTCGCCAACAGGATTGGCCGAAGGCTCCAGGAAAGCGACAAAGGGTGGCACCCAGGGCCCATAATTGGCGCCGGATAATACGGCCGATAGAATATCCACTGTTGCACTCAAACCGTAACCCTTATGGCTTCCATGATCTTTATCGCTACCCAACGGCAACAAAGAACCACCTTGCTTCAGCTGATGAGAATCGGTAGAGGCCTTACCCAA
>DATFQH010000174.1:0-6829 GCA_035264385.1 Pedobacter sp. | reverse complement strand
ACAATCCGCTATAAATTCATCTTTTCTCAGACCGGTACCAATAAAGCCGTCTTCACGGTTCATGTATAATTTCACGTTGGCGAGGGCTACTTTAGAGGCCTCTACCCTGTCGAATAGCCTGATTTCTGTTTTGCGTTCCCTGCCCTTCCCGTATTTGTCCCTGAGTTTCTGAAACCAGGCAATGGCGTAATCGGTAAGATGGCGCAAGTGGTTTTTAACCACCTTAATGTCGTCATTTAACGACTTCATCTGCTCATCTGCCTTCTTAACGTCAAACCGGGTGATGCTGCTCATCGGTTTGTCGATCAGCTTCTTAAAATCTTCCGGCTGGATTTCGCGGTACAGGCTTACCTTAAAAGGCTCAAAAAGATGGTGCAACACTTCCACCACCATATCAAAATTCCCCGAGTTCTCATATTCAGGGTTTTTATACATGCCTTCCTGTATGAATATCTTCAGCAGGGAACTGAAGAAGATGCGCTCCTGAAGTTCGTGCAGCCTGATCTCGAGTTCCTGTTTGAGCAGGGCCTTCGTATGCTGGGTATTCTGCGTCAAAATATCGTTGACACTCAGGAACTGAGGTTTATCGTCTTTAATGACGCAGGTATTCGGTGATATGGAAACCTCACATGATGTGAAGGCGTAAAGTGCGTCTATGGTCACATCGGGAGAAATGCCCGGGGCCAGATGGATTACGATCTCTACATGAGCCGCAGTATTGTCTTCGATCTTCTTAATTTTGATCTTGCCCTTATCATTGGCCGACAATACACTATCAATCACAGAACCTGTTGTGGTACTGTAGGGAATCTCGGTGATTACCAGAGTCTTTTTATCCTTTTCTGTGATCTTGGCCCTTACCCTGATCTTTCCGCCGCGCATGCCTTCATTGTATGCAGAAAAATCGGCCATGCCTCCTGTGAAAAAGTCGGGCAGTATGTTTGGCCGGTTTCCGTTCAGTACTGCTATTGA
Organism: Pedobacter sp.; assembly: GCA_035264385.1. Classification (GTDB taxonomy): domain Bacteria; phylum Bacteroidota; class Bacteroidia; order Sphingobacteriales; family Sphingobacteriaceae; genus Pedobacter. The sequence goes on along the minus strand of DATFQH010000174.1, from coordinate 5,857 downwards.
GGCGTCGATCAGTTCAAGGAAATTGTGCGGCATAACCTTAGTGGCCAACCCAACGGCAATACCTTCAGCGCCCTGTGCCAGTAACAAGGGAAACTTAACAGGCAACGTAATGGGTTCATTGTTACGGCCATCGTAGCTCAGCTGCCAGGCTGTAGTATCCGGGTTGAAGACTACTTCGTTCGCAAATTTAGACAGTCTTGCTTCGATATACCGGGGTGCAGCCGCACTGTCACCGGTTACCGGATCTCCCCAGTTTCCCTGGCAATCGATTAGCATATCCTTCTGGCCAATCTGAACCATTGCGTCACCGATGGAAGCATCTCCGTGCGGGTGGTACTTCATGGTGTTCCCGATCACATTGGCTGCCTTATTGAAGCGTCCGTCATCCATTTCTTTTAGCGAATGCATAATGCGTCGCTGAACAGGTTTCAGTCCGTCATTGATGTGTGGTACAGCGCGATCAAGAATTACGTAGGAGGCGTAATCGAGAAACCAGTTTTCATAAAGCCCGTTGATCGGGATTACGGTATGCGTATTTTCTTCGTTTACGTTGTTTTCTGTTTCGTCACTCATCAAAAAAAGGTTTGGATGCTGTAAATATAAGGCTTGGGCGCAACTTTAGGAACAGAAGTTTTTAACAGTTCCTCAGGAAAAATTAAGGGCCTTTTAAACAATTTAATATCCCGATTGTAGATATATGCGATAAACAGTTTTTTTGTGCCGGGTGGCATGGTTTTAGTTACTAAAAATATATCATAATCTCACAAATTATTTCACTTGAATAAATACATACGCAAAAGTCTTAAAATTCTTCTTTGGGTAATTGCCAGTATCATTCTATTGGTGGTTTTAATTGCGGTTTCCTTAAATATTCCGTCAGTTCAGAATTTTGTTAAAGACAAAGCCATCGGGTACCTCAAGAAGAAAACCAATACGGAGGTAAGATTGGAGAGCATTAAAATTGCACTGCCAAAAGATATTGTTCTGAATAAATTTTACATAGAGGATCTTGAGAACGATACTTTATTGTACGCTCAGAAACTTTCGGTAGACATTAATCTTTTTAAGCTCCTGAGCAATAAGGTGGAGATCAACAACATTTCTCTGGAAAACATCAGGGCCAATGTAAAACGGATTGATCCGGACACCGCTTTTAATTTTTCATTCCTGGTCGATGCCTTTATGTCCGAGCAGGCAAGGCCGGAAGATGAAGTAGCAAAAGACTCTACTTCTACTATGAAGTTTGCTATCGATAAGGTCAATTTCAACGATATCGGTATAACGTACAGGGATGATGTAGCCGGCAATGACCTCAAGCTGCATTTAGGCGAATTTAAGGCCAAACTGAAAGAATTTGACCTGGAAAAGCAGCACTATGTCATCAAGACACTCGAGCTGAGCAATACAACGCTGAAATACTTACAGCAGAAGCCTTTGACGCAACTGGCAGCGCATCTGAAGAAAAGCATAGACACTACTGAAACTGAAACAGGAAAATTGCCCCTGATTGAAATAGATGACTTTGCTTTTAATAACATTAAGATTGGTTTTGACGACAGGCTATCTGGTATGAACGCGGATGTGGATCTGAATAAACTGGAGCTCAGCAAACTGTTTGCAGATCTGACCAACAACAATTTTAAACTGGAGGAAATTAAGCTGAACAATACTAAAATCGGCTTTACTGATGCTGGAAGCAATGCAAAAGTGGCTTTAACAGAATTGTCATTGACTAAATTGCTAGCCGATGTGAAGAATGGAAAATACAGGATCAGTGATGCGAAACTTAACCGTTCTGACATTTTATTCGCTTTAAAGAAGGTTGCGAAATCTGCAGATACGGCCAAACAAAATGCGGCAAAGTCTGCTCCGCTTTCGCTGGAGCTGGGTAGCTTAAGCCTCGCCCAGAACAATGTGCAGTTTGACAATTCCGGTGTAAAGCCGGTATTGAAGGGTATGGATTTCAATCATTTGAAATTTACTGACCTGACTTTGCTGGCAGAAGCCATTTCCTACAGCGATGCCGGGATAAAGGTGAATGTGAAGCAAGGGAACTTCCGGGAAAAAAGTGGTTTTCGGCTAAATAAGCTGCAGGGTGATGTGGCTTATACGCAAAAGGAGATCAAGATTGACAACTTCCGGCTGAAAACCCCGAATACTTCCATAGAGAACAATACGCAGCTGGATTATACGGCTATGGAAGACCTGACCAAACATCCGGAGCGGGTAAAGCTGTCAATGACGCTAAACAATACGGTTATTGGTTTAAGAGACGCTGCTTATTTCAGTGATGCGGTACCTGCCGCCTACCGCAATGAAAAGATTAAGGTCAGCGCAAGCGCTAATGGTTACATGAATAACCTGGTGATTCCTAAGCTACAGGTAACTGGCTTGAAAAGTACACAGATAGACATCAGCGGAACGGCCAAAGGCTTGCCCGACATCGACAAGACTGTACTGGATCTGAAAATCAAGAAATTTGCACTGACAAAACAGGATCTTTTGGTTATCGTACCTAAAAAATCTTTGCCTGCAAGTATAACATTGCCGAATGCGATTGCTGCAAATGGTTTATTCAAAGGTTCGATGACCAATTTTACGACCGGTTTCAACATTAAAACTGATATGGGTAGCGCAAAACTGGCTGCAAAGATGAGTGGTACAAAAGGCAAAGAGAATTATATTGCTGACGTGAGCCTTAATAATTTCAATGTCGGAAGGTTATTAAAGCAACAGCCGGCATTAGGCAGAATTACAGCGAAGGCAAACATAAGGGGTACCGGTCTGGATGCGAAAAAAGCTTCGGTTAAGCTCAGCGCGCAGGTCATCAGCGCGGAGTATAACAAGTATACGTATAAGCTACTCAATGTAAGCGGTGATTATGCGCAGCAGAAATTGAACTTAAAGAGCAGTATGGCAGATAGTAATGCCAACTTTAACCTGACCGCAGCGGTAAATATGGCCGGGAAGTACCCGGCTGTAAAGGCGGACCTGAACCTTGTTGAAGTCGATCTGCAGGCACTACACTTTAGTGCTACCGAATTCAGAATGGCGGGACTGGTTACTGCGGATATTAAAACTGCAGATCCGGATTACCTGAACGGTGATGTGAGTATTAGAGGCCTGCAGCTGGTAAAGGAAGGCCAGAAGTTCAATATGGACACGGTCGATGTGCATGCGGAGGCCTCGGTAGCACACAATCTGCTTACATTGACCTCTGAAGTCCTGAACGCCAAAGTGGACGGAAAATATCAGCTGACCAACCTGGGTAGTGCGCTGATCAATCAGATCAATAAGTATTACCAGTTTGGCGAGGTGACTAAGATACCCGATCAGCGTTTCAGATTTTATGTAAATATCCATAATCCTAAGTTCCTTAAGAACTTCGTACCAGAGCTTACCACCTTCGCCCCTTCGAGTATGAGCGGCCTGATAGATACGCAAAAGGACAGCTTGCAAATGAAGGCCTGGTTCCCAAGGGTTGTTTATGGCGATTTTAAAGTAGATAGCACACAGCTGGATGTAAACAACAACAATCAGCAGCTGACTTACAAATTATTGATCAGGAGTTTCCAGAGTTCTTCTATAGCGCTCTACAATACTGAGCTGAGCGGACAGGCCGCCAATAATTTGTTGGGTGTAAATGTATTTCTAAGAGATAGCAAGCGCAAGGACAGATATATACTTGCAGGTACTTTCAAGTCTATCAATAAGGACTATCAATTTTCACTCGATCCGAATAAATTACTACTAGATTATGAGAAATGGACAATTGCTCCGGAAAACTACCTGCAGTTTGGACAGTCGGGCATACTTGCCAATCAGTTTAACCTGAGCAAAGGAGGTCAGCTACTGAGCATTAACAGTTCTGACAAGACCCCGAATTCGCCTGTAAAGGTATTGTTTAAAGATTTTAGGATAGAGACCCTTACCAAATTTGCGGCGCAGGACAGCGCATTGGTGGGTGGGATCATCAATGGAACGGCCGAGGTAAAGGAACTGGCAGACAGCCCTAAATTTGAAGCCAATCTGACGGTTGAAAAATTGCGTTATCAAAAGGATCAGCTGGGTACGCTTCGGTTAGCTGTAAACAACAATACTGCAAATGCCTATGACGTGAATGTGGCCCTGAGTGGTGTTCATGAGCTGAGGGTAAATGGCTTTTATTATACCAATACAGAGAATGCATTGGATCTAACGGTCAATATTGACAAGCTGGATTTGAAGGAGCTGGAAAGCCTGTCGATGGGACAGATTAAAAAGGGCTCAGGTGCAATTACAGGGCAAGTCAGCGTGAAAGGGGCAATCGCATCTCCAAAGGTATTGGGTGATATCCAATTCAAACAGGTGGCTTTTACTGCCGCTTATGTAAATTCTTACCTGAGGATTCCTGACGAGACCATTAGCTTTACCAGCCAGGGTGTGCGCTTCGATAATTTTACCATACTGGATTCTTTGGGCAGAAAGGCTACCATTGACGGTGGTGTGCTGACTACAGATTATAAGAATTTCCGGTTCAATATGGACATCAGAACGAATAATTTCCGTGCCCTGAATTCTACCGCACAGGATAACGATATGATCTATGGCACGGTGTACCTTACGAGTGACATTAAGGTGAGGGGCGATTTGAACCAGCCGGATGTGAATATGAACATTACGGTAGAAAAGGGAACCAAGTTCTTTTTTGCCTTACCAGTAGACGATCCGTCTGTTATAGAACAGGAAGGTATCGTACAGTTTATCGATGCCGACGCGGCGCCTTACAATGGGCAAAAGGCACTGAACGGAGACAGCATCACCAGGTCGCCGATACAGGGAATGACGCTGAGTGCTACGCTCAATATAGATCCTGAAGCTGAACTGAATGTAGTGGTTGATCCTTCAAATGGCGACGCATTGAAAGTACGGGGGCAGGCCAATCTTGTGGCTACTATGGATCCGAGCAAGACCAGCTTAACGGGCAGATATGAGATAAGCGACGGCTCTTACAACTTGTCTGTAGGACCGCTTGGTAAAAAGGCATTTAAACTGGTGAAGGGAAGCAGCATTGTGTGGACGGGTGATCCCATGAGTGCCAATGTAGACCTGACCGCACTTTATGAAGTGAATGCGGCTCCGATAGATCTGCTGAATGAGGCCGAAAACATGCAGGCTAAAACGAAGTTGCCAATCCAGGTTTACCTGATGATGAAGGAGGAACTGATGAAGCCTAAAATATCTTTCAGACTGGATTTGCCTGAGAATGAAAGAGGCGCTCTTGAAGGGCGTGTATATACGAAGTTACTCCAGGTTAACAGGGACGAAAGTGAACTGAATAAGCAAGTATTTGCATTGCTTGCCCTGAACAGATTTATTGCTGACAATCCGTTCCAAAGTTTGGCTGGCGGCGGTGGCGGTGTGTCTACGCTGGCCCGTTCGAGTGTGAGCAAGCTGTTGACGGAGCAACTGAACAATCTCGCTTCCGATTTGATACAGGGTGTCGACATCAACTTTGGCATCAATTCGTCTGAGGATTATTCCAGCGGCGCTATGGAGCAAAAAACAGACCTTGAAGTGGGCTTATCTAAAAAACTACTGAATGACCGGCTAACAGTTACCGTTGGCAGTTCTTTTGGATTGGAGGGGCCTGCCAATCAAAACCAGAATTCGACCAATATCGCCGGAAACGTGAACGTGGAGTATGCCCTTTCTGCGGATGGCAGATACCGGTTGCGGGCATACAGACGAAACCAGAATGAGGGTGTGATAGAGGGTCAGATCATTGAAACAGGGCTTGGTTTCGCCCTTGTGGTAGACTATAATAAATTCAGGGAAATCTTTCAGAAAAAAGAAACCCGGGAACAGAGAAGGGAAA
>DATFQH010000173.1:0-14477 GCA_035264385.1 Pedobacter sp. | reverse complement strand
TTGAAATGCAAAAAAAATGGTGGCTATTAACATCGGAAGTCCGGCATAGTCTGCAGGATTGTTATACACAGCGTTCACCAGAATGGCAAGGCCGTCGGCAATAACAATCTTCTTGAAAAAACCCATTAGTATCAATTTACCGCCTGATCTCGCCAAATCATAAGTAAATACTCTTTTCTTAAAAAATTGAGGTAAAAAAAGACGTGCTCTTTCGATTGGTCCAGCTACCATTTGCGGGAAGAATGCTACAAATGCAAAATAATTTAATGCATTGTCTGTCGGGACCATCTTTTTTTTATAAACATCTATGGTATAGGTTAAAGATTGAAAAGTGTAAAAGCTTAATCCGACCGGAAGTATAATTTGAAGCATTGGGACATTTGCAGAAAGCCCGAACTGGCCGTACAATTCTTTGAAACTATCGATAAAAAAATTGAAATATTTAAAAAAGCCAAGTAAGCCTAAATTTATAACCAAACTAACTTGTAGCCATCGTTTAGAAGCAGCTTCACTTTTAGCATAATAGATCATTTTAGATAGGTAGAAATCGGCAGCTGAACTAAAAATCAGGATGGATAAAAACCTCCAGTCCCACCACCCGTAGAATAGATATCCGACAATTAATAAGAAGGCATTCTGGAGCCTCAAGTGTCTATTTAAAACAAACCAGTAGATGCAAAATACTGTTGCAAAGAAGGCAATAAATGTAATGGATGTGAAAAGCATACCTTTAAATGATATTTTGAGTAACAGAATAATTATTTCTTTTTTGATACATCAGCATCGAAAATCCTGCAATATAACTTCATTAAAAAATTATAGAGTTTGGGATTGATCTTTAGAAAAACGTAGGCATACCTATGCTTTTTTTTAATTGGGTTGGCGGATATGAAACTGGAATACCCCATAATGTTTTTATAAACCAGCATATAGTCCTTATCAATGTTGTTTTTTCCACTGATTACCATTGTGTTTAGTAAGGATATGTTGTTCACCAGATCGAAGTATTTCGCATCACGAACAGCGGATTGCACATGAGTCTCGCAAATTTCGACCATTCTACGCGAGAAATTTATTATATCGAAATACTTGGCGCTAAACTGAGACATGCTGGCAGAGTCTTCTCTTATTATATAGTTGTATTTTAACACGTCGTTAAATACAACTTTTTTTGCCTCCATAATGGTCTGGAAATTATAAAATGTGTCCTCATTCAAACGCCCTTCAAAAAGCACTTTCTTCGCAATCTCCGTCCTGAATATTTTATCATATACGCTTCTGGCAAAATCTTTTCGCAATAGCCCACGGATCGCCTCTTCTTTGTTAAATATAATTACGGCTTGAGTTCCATAGGAAAACTCTGTCTTGTGGGGAAAGAATTTCCGTACGCCACATATGGTGATATCTGAATCATGCTTTAAAGCAGTATCAATCAATGTCTCGTACATATCGATCTCCAATTCATCGTCACAATCTACAAAACCTATGTAACTACCAGTGGCGGCTTTTACACCTGTGTTTCTGGCCTCAGATACACCCCTGTTGCTTTGGTGAATGACACGTACCCTGCTGTCTGTTCTGGAAAAATTATCGCATTTTTCACCACTATGGTCTGTTGAGCCATCATTTACTAAAATCAATTCGAAATCGCGGAAAGATTGATTGAGTATAGATTTTACTGAGGAATCTATATAGTCATCTTTATTATAAACCGGAACAACAATGGATAGTCTTGGCATAACTATTTATTTTTCATTTAAGTAAGTTTTAACCATTTTCCACAATAGAAATACAGCAGGCGATATAAAAAATAGCAGAAATGCCGGGAAAATAATGGAAGAGTTGATTTCGTTCAATATTGCTTTGTGGCCGATGACTGCGATTGCTATAAATCCATAAAATGCAAGTGCATTGCGAACGGTATTTAATTTTAAACGGATCAGCAGTATATTTTGGATGACATGAAAGACGACAAATGATCCGAATATAGAAAGATTGACAACTGATAAAGATTTAAAATAACGCAAACCAATTAAACATCCTGTCAAATTTAAAACCAGTACTAAAAAATTCAGGTACATGTCCAACTTTTCCTTTTTCATTGCAACTAAAAGATTTGCCTGTAAAAAAACTGTAGGATACACAAGGAGGGTTAAAAACATTTGCTTTATACAATCGACAGCAAACGCATATTTTTGTCCAAAAATATACGGAATCCAGAAACTGGCAAAAGATTGAATAAACAAGTAGCTTACCAACCCGAAAATTGAGAAACTGAGCGAAATGATGCTGTACATTTTTTTCGCCTCCTTAAGATTCGTGGCTGCAAGCAGATGAACAAATTTTGGATATATGGTTGTGGACGCCACAATTGAGATCAATGTAAAAATGGAAAATATCTTATAGGAAACTTCGTAGTTAGCGACCTCTGAGGCCGATAGGTACTTAGAAATAATGATCGTTGCACTTCTCCAAAAAATGATTGCGGATCCCACTATTAAAACGAATTTCCAGTTAATAAATACGTTATCCTTAAAGTTATTTAATGAAAGTTTATAATTCCAAAGCTTTGACATATCTAAAAGCCCATTAGTGCCTATTTGGAAAAAAATATTGACAGTTATTAGTCTGACAATGACCATACAAATAGAAAGCGGAATTAAGGATATTGGAAAGATAAACAGCACGCTACAAACTAACAGTCGCAAAAATCCATCGAACGCCATGATAAGGGCCGACTTTTTTTGTTGAAATTTTGCGACATTTAGATTTTTGATGGCATAAATGATATTATCGAAAATGATATTTGTCCCAAATATGATGGATAAAATTCTGATCTGCTCATTGGGGTAGATAGTAAAAGCCAATACGATATTCACCACATAAAAGATCAATCCCAGTACAGTCTGATTTTTTGCGAAACTGAATATCAGATTGCTTTTGTCCCCAGATATATAGCCGTATTCACGAATAAACCAATGGCCCAGCCCCATTGAGGAAAAGCCTACTATTAATTGATAGATAGTGTTTGAAATTAGGTAATTTGAAAAATCCTCTACACTATAGTGCCTGGATATGATGATAAAAACGCCACTTAAAAATAGCGTTTGAAATATAGTTGAGATCAAGCCCCAAAAGCTATTGCTCATGAAACTGGATTTCATTATTTTTTTTATGGTACTTACCTGGTTAACCATGACTGTATTTTAGCTTCTGGTTCTGAACCAACATCAAACTAATGAATGTGACCACTATAACGAAAATACGTTTATCATTTAAAGAATAAACGGATACAAAAGTGACCAGCCAGCTTAGGATTGAGGCGATAAAGAAATATACAATCTGGCTTCTTTTGCTGCCTAAATTTAACTTGACGGTTTGTATAATTGGCAGGGTAAAAAAAAGTGCTATTACAGCAGCCCCGGTGATGCCCAATTCTGTAAGAATCAACAAATATCCGCTTTCCGGATGGTCAAAAAATATAACTTTTCGCTCTGGGGTGATGTAATAATTATTGGAATACATGCTGGAATAACTAAGATAGTTTCCTATACCTATCCCTAAAAAAGGATTTTTCAAAAAGTAATGGTAAGCTTCTTGCCACAGTGATGCACGAAAGATCAAATCGCTGTCCAGACTTTTCGCCCTGTTAAATATGAGCAGCGAATCGGTAAAAAACAGCGAGGTGATCCCGGCTACAACAGCCACCGATATTACAATAACTCTGTAGGTAGGTCCAAGGACAAAAATCAACGTTAGCATGCCGGCAAACAATGCAATGAGTGCAGATCTCCCTCCGGTTTGCAAGAGCGCTGCAATAATAATAAAGAACAAAGCATAGTTGAGTAATTTTGGTGCATTAAGCTTATCATAATCAATTAGAAAAATGAAGCTCAGCAGAACCAGATATTGCCCATACTTTTGAGGGTCATGAAAGAAACTGGGATACCTTATACTGCTATAAGCTACGGTGTTCCTGTTTAATTCCGTGTAAAAAGTGAACTTCAAGCCCACAAGCATTTGGATGGCCAGAAATAAGATAGAAATCAGTGCAACTAGCTTAAGCACATTCAAAACCTTTTTGTAGAAGTTTTTGTCTTCTGTACATTCAATGATCAGCAATTTTGCATAAATGAATACGGGAAAAATTCCAAGTAGAGAAAAAAGTGAGTTCCTGATATATAATGAATTTAGGCAGCCTAGAAATAAGAACAAAGTCAGCAAGCCAAACAATACATAATAAAGATTATAGGCATTCTTTTCTTTTAAAAGGACCAGGTCTTTAAAAAGGATTAAAACACTGAGATAAGAAACGCAATCAAATACTCTTAAAGCTCCGAGCTCAGCGGGTGTTACCGGTAAATCCATCACCGGCAAAAGGTAGAGTACAAATAATAGATAAAACCTTTTCGGGGATTTAATAAATGGCAGTAGAATAACAAATGCAAATAATGATCCCAGTGAGAAAAGGTGGTATAGTTTCATGATCAAACAGCCAGTTAAAACCTGTCAAAAAAATTACGAAAAGGCGCAAGCAGGCTATTTCTTTTTGCAATGTAATTGTAGCTGTACTCGAAATCATATCCGTAGCCATATTTAGATTTTTGGATGCAATTGAAAACCAGATTAAGGTTGTTTAGCTGATTTTTATGGTGCAGATTTTGGATGAATTTGATCTCATCCCTACCTGTAACACCTTGTCTGATCATGTACAAAGTAAGGTCAGTAAATTGTGATAAAATTAATGCGTCAGGGATTAAATGAACCGGAGGGCTATCGATGATAATGTCATCATAGTTTTCCTTTAACGTGGTAAGAAGGTTTTCTAAAGACCTTTTCTCCAGTAGCTGAGAAGGATTTGGAACTTGAGATCCACTCCCGATAATATGAAGATTTGGCATTGACTCGGTTTTTTGAATAACATCACTGATGAATGCCTGACCGGAGAGAAAATCAGTGAGACCAGGGTGTTCTCGGGGCAGATGAATTCTCTTGACTATCTTTGGTTTTCTGAGGTCCATTTCCAAAATAATTACTTTTTTGCCCGAAGCGGCCAACGAGGAGGCTAGATTATAACTCATGAAGCTCTTGCCTTCTCTGGGAACGCTGGAGGTAATCAGAATAATCCTTCCACTTTCCTTTCGCCGGCAAATTCTGTCTATATTGATCCTCATGCCTCTTAATTGTTCGACCATCGCAGTACTGTTGTCAAAATTCACAACTCCCTTAGAATTTGAAGATTCAAATGGCATTTCTCCAAGAATGTTGATGTTAACCACACTTCTTACTTCATCAAGATCAGTGATTGTTGGATGCCCTGAATTTCTGCCCAACACCAGCCCGGCAGGAAAACCCAGTCCGAATAACAAAGCAATTGCAAATGCCAAAGGTTTTTTTGGCACAGAAGCGCTGGCGGCGTAGGCCTGGTCAACTATATCGTTATCAGTAAGTGTTGAAGCGTAGCTTACTGAGACCTCTTCGCGCTTTTGAAGCAGGTAAGTGTACAAGGATTCTTTAATTGCCTGCTGTCTCTTAATGCTAATGTACTGCCGCTCCTGTGTAGGAATATTTTTAATAGAAGATTCGAATCCTGAGTTGAATGTCTGAAGTTTTATTTTAGTATTATGGAGGCTGGCACGGATGCTTTTAATATTTTCTTTAATCGCTGCCTTGGTGGTAATTATTTGTCTGTTGATTGGTTCAAAATCTGGATTGGTTTCTGGGGTAGTCGCCAAAAGTCGCTCTTTTTGTAACTGTAGCTGAGAAAGTTTTTCAATAAGACTATTCAAAGCCGCATCCATAATACCTAATGTGGCCGGTATTTTACCGGAATTCTGTGGGATATTTATATAGCGTTCAATCCCTTCCACCACAGATAGCTGGATGTTGATCTCGTTGAGTCGCGCATCATTTGCCTGAAGGTTTTCAAGGCTAATTTTTGATTCAGAACTGATATCTGTCAAGCCTCTCGTGCTCTTAAATTTTTCGATACCTTTTTCTGCATCCGTCAATTCATTAGTAAGAGACGACAGTCTTTGGTCGATAAAGTTAATGGTGCTTCGTGCTTCGCCATTCTTCTTTGCCGTCCCAGCAGATTTATAGTTAAAAATTAATCTGTTCAAAATGTCTTTGCCTTTCTGTTCGTTTTCTGCATCAACCGTTAAGACAATTGCAGTAGATAATTTGTTAGGTAAAGTAATTTTAACGGATTTCTGGTACTGCAGGGCAACTTTCTCTGGATCGTAAAGATTAATTTTTATGGATTGTCCAACATAATTGGCATGTGCCGTTGCTTTGTCCAGCTTCAATATTCTTGAGTTTACCTTGAAATGCTTACCAAATGCAATTGTTCTTACGTAACCGTTTCGCGTGATCAGCTGGAAGGAACGTTCGTTTTTGATCAGAATGTCTAACTCCTGCTCGTCAAATTTCTTATCCGAATTGGTCACAGTTATTTTCACAGGGCTTTGATCATAAAGATCAAAAACTCTGAATCCTTCTTCACGACGGTAAATAGCCCAAAGCTGCAAATCATTTACAACCTGATTCATCAGTGCTTTAGATTGTAGGACCTCCATCTCATTGTCAATACTGTTGGAAGAATTGGAAAGGTCAATTTCCTGTAACACAGATCGTTGTTCCGCGGCTTTTTTATCATCTTTAATGACCATAACGGCCCGTATTTCAAAAATGGGTTTGGCGAATTTCAGATAGAAAAACAGGGCAGAAAAAGCGAGTAATAGCCCAATAACAAACAACGGCCAATGATAGCAAAGGTTAACCAGGGAACGTCGAATGTCTGTTGTTTGCCCTTTCTGAAAATTTGTTGGTGCTTGATTGTAGGGTATTGTAAGCGTATTCATAGATTATCTATATAAATTGGAAAGAACGATTGCGATAATAGAAAGGCCAGAAAGTACCAGTGTTGCTGTACGATACCCGCGATCTACTGTTGCATATTTTGTTTTGTCAGGCTGAACATAGATTTCATCATTGTTCTTCAGATAGAAATAAGGTGACTGAAAAAGATTTTTGGTGGTTAGATCTATAGGAATATATTTTCTTTTTCCAGCCTCATCCCTAATCAGAAATATACGATTACGCATGGCGGTTATATTTAGATCTCCAGCCAAAGTCAAAGCTTGGGTAATGGTAATCCGGCTTCCCTGAATGGTGTAAATATTTGGCTTTAACACATCACCGTAGACTGATATCCTGAAATTGAGGATTCTTATATTTACTACCGGGTCCTTGTATAAAGAAATCATTTTTTCACTCAGCTGCTTTCTAAGTGCAGAAATAGAAATTCCCTTTACTTCGTATTTGCCGATCAGTGGAAGATAAATGAAACCTTCTTCATCCACCTCATACCCTGTTCCTGGGATATCCGAGGTTGTTGATGCACTTAGACCGCTAATCTGAGTAAGATTCTTATTAAATATTGCAGAAGATTCAGGGTTTCTGCTTGATACATTTATTTCCAGTATGTCTCCCGGCTGTATCGTGAGTGGCGAGAAGTTGGTCACTGTTTCCTCGGTGATATTTTCAGTTTTCAGCTCTTGAAAATATGGGATATTCTTATATGATCCGCAAGAGCTAAAGCATACGATTGCGATAATACTGAGTGTTACAAGCTTTCCAGGCATGATGTAGATTTATTGTTTTATAAAATTATTAAGGGAGTCAAGCAGCTCTTCTGATGCCTGAAGTCCTACTTTATGTAGGCTTTTTAAATTGTCGGGCCAACTACTGAGTACCGTTGAGATGAGTTCTTCGGCATCGTAGGCTACTGTAACATATTTCAGTCCGTCTAGTCTTTTGGCCGTGGCGAGCTGATGTTCGTTTCGGTGCTCGAGGTATTTCATTAACCTGGGCATCACGATGATGGGCTTACTATTTACGAGTGCCGATATAATGGTACCCATACCAGCATGACTAATGATCAGTTGTGACTGCTGGACATAAGTCTCAAATTCAGCAGGCGAAAAAAAATTAGTTAGCTTAAAATTCTTTGGCTTATAAGTAGCAGCGAATGCCTGCACTTTGAAGGTTACATCTGGCAGATGTGCAGCTATTTCGTCAATTGCAATGATCAATCTGTCAAATGGCTCCTGTGTACCTGTAGTTACAAAAATCATCATCTTATAAAATATTTCCCGCAAAAACAATCCTTGGAGTCGAGAGGTGTTCCCACTGTGTATATACCCTGTCGGCAACTTTTATGGCAATTTTTCCGCTGAGCGAAAGTTTCTCGACATTTGCAATGCTGTCTATCCATACGGTTTTAATGCCGAATATCCGCCCAATCGCGATTGCGAATAAGCCCGGGGCCGCCCCCGTTGTGATAATGATATTCGGTTTTAATACAAGAATTACATATAAAATCGACATACAGCATTTGACAAGTTCGAATTTGGTACGGCGATTGGCGTCGGGTACCGCGTAATATTTAAATCCGTCTACGGTATCTTTCAAACTCGATTTGGTGGAAATGAATGTGACGTTATTAGATTTAAATAATGGCATTAGCCGGAGCAACTGGACCCAATGTCCGCCAATTGATGCAATAGCAAGTACACGTACCGCCGGGTCCTGGTCTGCAATGCGTTTGGTGAAATAACCTGTAATTGGATGCAACAAGCGGCTTACCAACAGGACTAATGTGATTGATGTGAAGAAAATCAGGTAGACATTGAGGTTGAATTGCCAGTCTGAAAATAATAAGTAAACACTAAAAATGCATAAATAACAAACTAAAGTCCTCCAGGTTGACCGAAAGATTGTGCTTTGCTTGCGAATGGTGTATGTTCCATATAAATTAAACAGATGTGACGAAGAAAGCCAGATCAGGACTGACACAATGAAGTCGATGACGTTCACTTGGATCTCAACGACAGAAAGATACCGGCATAAAAGCAAACATATGTTTATCAACATCAGATCGCTAACAGCAAGAATAGTCCGTAACAGATTATAGTAAATTTGTTTCATGAAACGAAATTTAACGTGGTTTAATTCAGGTCTTTTCAACCGTTATTCAGACACTGAATAGGTTAATTCGCCTAAATATACACCCTCGCCATTAGGTTTTAGTACGACCTGCCAGGTGTATTTCCCCTTATAATTAACATAGCAACTGATTGGTTTAGTGCTTCTAGCAGTGACTTGAATCTGGGTTCCGACCGCGGGAGTATAACCATAATTGAACTCCTCACCGGTATTTCGTACCGCCTCAATCTTATTTGCCGAAAGGTTTAAATTAGTACCTGAAATGGTAAGTGTGTATGGAGTTCCATCTGATGTTGCTTTTACACGAAAAATTCTATTTATCGCGTCAAATGTTTGAGGTTGTTCTTTTTCCTTTTTACAGCTAAGGCATAAGCATACCGACATTAACAGGCTAATTGCAACAGTTTTGAAGTTCATTTTCATGATTGGCTTTGTGAGCATTTATATTAAAATATTTTCTTTAAAATTAAATAATGTTAATAAACATTAGCTATTACAGACATTTATTATGATTTAGTAGTTAAAATTAAATGGTTAAACCGTCGTAAGACTATCCCCTTCTATCTAATTAATATCTTATGATAAAACAAAATAACCGAATAAACTTTATAATAAAGAAAGAATAAATTTATTGAGACAATATTCGTTCACAATTAGAGAAATTGTGTGAAATTATGAGAAGTCTGTGAATCGATTTTTTCACTTTAAGGCCACCAAATATTTTGCTGCAGACACGTCGGTTGAACGATCTCAGATCCATTCGATAACTTATGGCGCATCAACCCTGACCTTCGGAACGACTTTGCGATAAACTGAATATTTTGTTTCCATCCGGAAAACAAAATGCCTGCAATCATATGATTTTCAGTATTTTAAGTGTTTTTGGTATTTTTATCAGCGAAGGAAGATGGATTCGAACCTAGACTATAAACGGCTTTTAACAGCTATTTAACATTCAATGTTCGATCAACTCACTTATCAAAGTCAGGTAGCTTTAAGAGGCTAAGGATATCCATTTTCTAATTACTCAATTTTAAAGTCTTCCAGATGTATTCACCAATCTGCCTACCCTGTACCGCTCCCTGATCAACGCTGTTTTTAAAGTGGATCCCCCCATAAAATCGGCTTATAGAGGTCTCATCTGATGCTTGTAAAAAAGATGTAAAATGACGCTGCATACCAATGTAACGAAGGTCGCTGGTGTCCTGGTATTCAAAATTATCTCCAAAAATATGTGTTAAGATCACTGCCGATGCCCCACTGATATCGCTATGCCCGCTGGGATATTCCGGAAATGGAGGTGTTTGCAATAAAGGCAACCAGTTGCGATCTATATTTTCATTGATGATGGTAACGGGGCGGATGTACTCTGTAACGTACTTAACTTGCCAGCCGCAGATGAAAGCATCGTACAAAGCGATAGATGTAAGTGCATAAGCCTGCGCCGTTTTAACCGGATCTGCTTTTGTCATTTTACAGGCTATTGCGGTTATCCCAATCCAGTGACCTCCTGGGGTGATCTTTTTATTTGCAAACATGGTATGTCCATTGTGCTGAATAACAAAAGGATTATCGTCCCAAAAGGCAGCAATCTCCAACTGATCTGGTGTCAGGTTCTTGCTTTGTTCATAAACCGCAAGTGCCTGTTTGAAATATTCACTGTTTTTATCATTACTGAAGGGTGGTGGTGGTGGCAGTGGAAAATCTTTAGAGGACTTAACTACAAAGGGCTGCTGGATACCCCAGCAAAATTCAACACCTTCAAGATAATCGGGCGGTGTAGGGCGCCATTTACCCTCGTCATGGCTACCCAAAAAACGTACTTTGCCGCGGCTTGCCGCATAACCATCGTTGTCTGCACGGTCTAGAATTGCTTTGCCAATCTGCTCACCAAATGCCAATGAGCGTGCAAACGTACTATCGTCGAGGTTCGTTTGATACATCGCAAACATCGGGTTTTCGTACTTTTTTAAGGTATCTACAGAAAAAGTAACCTTATGGGCAACAGTAAAAAATGCTTTTGAAGCCGCTAGTGTATAATTGTATTTTTTACCGCTTTGTGGCTTAGGCATAGGCTTAAAACCCGGGATTTGCTCAGCAATCGATTTATATTTGGCATTTTCATACCTGATGGCCTCGAAAGCCGCAAGTGATGTGTACCCGTAGATACGGCTGGCTACCGGCGGACTAAACGCATCATATATGATAACCTGGGTAAGCCGGTCTACATTCTCGTGCAGTACTTCGGCCTGGTCAGGCATCTTGATCTTTTCCTTTTTGCTACAACTTAAAAATAAAAGGTAAACACATGCCACTAAAACTTTGAAGTACCTCATATCATGATATGTCATCTGATTTTTATTTGTTTAACGATGTGATCCAGTTGGCGATCAGCCTCGCATCCTGCTCAGAGACCTGAGGCATGGGCGGCATGGGTGTCGAATACTCAGGCCAATGCTCAGGTTTAGGGTTTTTAATTAACCGCATGATTTCGTCGACGGGATATTTGCGTTTGGCAATATCTTTAAACGCCGGACCAACCTGTTTCATATTGGGGTTATGACAGGCTGTACAAGTGTTCCTGAGCAGCAATGGCTTAACCTCATCGTAAGTAGGTACTTTAGTTTCCACAGCCGTTGATGTTTTGACTGCAACTGTTTGCTTTGTGGTTTTTTGAGGCATTGTTTTTAAATTTTTGGTACTTACATCCTTTAAACTTAGCTTTTTCCCCTGAGGAATGTTGTTTAAAGTATAATAAGCAGTCGGGTGCACCAAATTGAAGTAATCCTCCTGATCGCGCAAGCCTTCAAGCGTAATGGTATGGATAAAGTTTTTACGCAAGTTGCTAACGCTTATTCGGGCTTTCAGTCCATCTTCAGACACCAGAACCCCGGTAATATTACACTTCAGATTGCCTACCGGAGGGCTACCGTAAACGCCCTGATATTTATAGGTAAAACTTTCTACTGAATAAGATGCAAGGTCTTCTGCTGTTTTTTTGTCGATAGGCTTGGTGAATTCTATCTCAAAGCCATCTGGCATGGCACGGATGGCACGCATCTCAAACGGGATATGGTTATTCCAGACCAGGCGTTGCAAGCCCATTGTCGCCTCACCTGCCGATCCCCAGCCTCTGTTTGTTTCACCCGTAATCAGTGAGCCGTCGGGCAACCAGGCCAAACGTACTATACCAGATTGAAAACCACTTCTGAAAGCCCATGCAGCGCCCTGATACTCGCCGTTTATTTTTTCCAGAAAAACCCTGTCTATCATACTTTGCCCCTGATCCCCAACCAACAGCTGCCCGGAAAAAGGACCAAAAGCACCTTCCGGTATCTTGACTATTTCTGAGTTTGAAATTCCGAGTATGCCATGGGGCAACCAAACGGCCGGCAATTGCAGCTCAGGGATTTCCTTTTTGGCTTCCGCCAAGGTACGGTATTTTTCGTCTACGATATTTAAGGGTTTAAATGGCTGTCCACCCTGGTCAAACTCTATCCGGGGATTATTTGTGGCAAAGAATTTCTCTGCTGTTAGTTTCAAGGGAGAATTGGGCAAATTACTCCAGACCAAGCTTGCGGGATGCCCCATAAAAGCGCCCTTTTTTATCGGCATGATACTACCTGACCCCACCCAGTCGCCCTGATTATCGCTGTACCAAAGTTCACCATCTATCATACTGATGCCGCATGGTGAGCGAAAACCCGCTGCCCATGGTGTCACCACGCCTTTATCGGTAATCTTAAGTGCCCATCCTCTATAAGGTACAAAGCTTTTCGGATGCCACCAATCCGGGGGAAAACCGAGATTTAAGGTCACAAAGAACGATCCGTCAGGCGCTATTTTTGGACCGAAACTGTATTCGTGGTAATTTCCCGACAGCGGCCATGCGTAAATGCTTTCAAATACATCTGCCTTACCATCCATATCGGTATCCTCAAGTTTAGTGAGTTCGCCGCGTTGAACCACATATAAAGCACCGTCCTTATAGGCTGCACCCAATACTTCATGCAAGCCCGATGCAAAGTGACGGAAGAAAGGCCGCTGACTGGCGGGATTCTCGACCATAAAAACATCCCCGCGCCGTGTAGTTACCGCAAGTACGCCGTTAGGAAGTACACACAAACCGCCAACTTCCAGTATTGTACCTTCGGGTGCAGGCACTTTCATAATCTTAAAAAAATCGTCTTCCTTTGGCGACTCTGCCTGGGCAAGGAGCTGCACGCTGGTTCCCGATAAAAGCAAAAGAACCGTTATTGAAAGTAATAGTCTGTTTATCATTTGATTTAATAATTTTATCCTGCCGTTTCTTAGAGAATGATAGAATAGGTTAATTTGTCTTTGATGGGTATGATCAGTTCCTGCATGCCTGCAGAACTGCGTACCAATGGTTTTTCGGTTCCGGCACTTTCTAAACTGATATAATAACTGTCGTCTATATTATATAGCCCGCTTTTGACCATCTCAATTTTGCTGCCTGAAGCCATGCGTATAAATGCTCCGGGAATTGATGATCCTAAGCTGAGTTCCCGGCGTAATCCCTGGCCACCCGGCATCACTTTGCTGACATCACTTACCGATGTACCGTAAATCAAATATGTAAAGCTGGGGCATCCGTCGCGGTCCAGCTTGTAACCTTTAGGCTTAAACCCTGTACCAGTAGTATCCGTAAGCCATACCGCATCTGTACTTGTTAACCTGCTGATACCCGGGGCTGGCTTGCCTAGATATTGCACAGAACCCGCCGGCCGGGATGATCCGTCACCGCGTTCATGCCACATTGGAGTTGCGTCAAGGAAACCGCCACGCCAGAGCTGAACGATCATTCCATAATCTAAATCGTAGGTATAATGCAATTGTTTGGGACTGCCTACGCCTACGCCATGGTCAACACGGATATTACCAGGCAAATCAGTAAAACTGCGAATTATTCTATTTTCTGATGCATTAATAAGTATCGGGTCAATCGCCTCCATTGAAGTTACGTTGGCATCGCTCAACAAAAACTCCCGGATTCCGGGGCCAGCGACGGTCAGTCCTAACGCAGCCTTTGCCCAATCCACGTTTTTGATGTAAAATATTTCGAAGGGAAGGTTGCCTGCCGGAAGTAAGGCAACCCCTTCGCCTTTAAAGTCCTTCGTTTCTATGGCTTTGATACCGCCGACCTTTAAGGTTCCTTTGCCTCCGGGAACACTTAATTTAAAAGCGTATTCACCTGGTTCATTTATCTTCAGTATACCGGTATACTTCAATGCAAATTCATTATCCAGATTAACCTCGTTCGATGTCAGGATCGACGGTGTACCCTGTGCCTCAGGCTTTAAGCGTTCATAATCTGATTCTTGCGGCAAATTACCTTTGTAAACCAAGTATTTGAGTTTAGAGATCACAGGATGGCCCTTGTCAAATTTGGTATAGCTGATGTTCTTAAAGGCCACAGAACCATGATCCCCCTGCAAGCGTAACTG
>DATFQH010000172.1:0-18403 GCA_035264385.1 Pedobacter sp. | reverse complement strand
CTATAATTATATTGCAATTGAATGGGGTTAATTTGACCCTTAGTCTTTATCTTGTCAGAAATCTGTTCAGTGTTCAATCCACTGTGAATTCGTTGTGCATTGTCAGCGCCTATCGCTATTTTTTCACAGTTTTCCATGAGAATTTTATGGAATGCTTCGGGAAGATTTTGACCTTCATCAATTATGATTTCATCGACGGCGTCATAGTTCTTGAGTTCTTCGACCATTTCCTCATACGTCATATCCTCTAATTTTTTTCTTTCTACACCATCTACTTCTTTATATTCACTCGCCTGATAATACCATCCGTGGTATTTTAGCACATTCGGAGAAAGTTCTCTGCTAGCGCTGTTTCTGAGATTGGTTACCAAAAGATCGTGGAAAGTAATGATGTGAACGTTTTTTCCTAAATTGATCAATCTTTCTGCACGCATCAGACTTACGGTTGTCTTTCCGCTGCCGGCACATCCAGTAATCAAAAGGTGCTTTGGTCCATCATAGTCTATAGCGTAAAGCATGTGTGCACCGCCAAGACTATTTTCAATATCGGTTCGGGATATTACATTAAATTTAAATTGAGGCATTATATTAGTTTAGATTTATAAATATAATTGAATAAACAACGCCGCCATAAGATCTATCCTAGTATGCAAGAGTGAAACGATTCTACAAGAGCGGTTATAACACGAATATAATCAGGTTTAGAAGACCTATTTTGTTTTCTTTAAAAGTTTCTTTTTTTTAACTACACATTAAAAAACTGATGATTTAACCTATATCTTTGATTGATTTTGCTCAATAATATCAATGATCTTTTTAAAATCCTCTTTCTTAAAAAAGAATGTTGATCCAGAATAGTTATCCAAAGAAAGGTAGCCTTTCCACTCCTTCGCACTACTAAATGCACCGCCACTAAAGCTACCACGTGCATAATAATTATATTCTTCGTTATCTAATGGAAGAGGGCTGTCAAATACTTTTTCGTTAATGTAAGATACTGCTTTTAAAAAATTAGCAACTTCATCTTTATCTAAAAATGCACTCTTTTGAGTTGAATATGAACCACTACCAGTGTACCCACTAAATTTTATACCAGATATCCCTTTGCCCGTAATTATATCACTGATTTTAATTATTGAAACGGAGAGCGCACCGACTTTTCCCAATTCAATGATTTCTTTTTTGCTGAAAGATCCAGACTGCTCTGAAAACGTCTCAAGATTACTTTGTTTTGATTTTTCTTTCTGAACTTGGGCGAATGTGGATGTTGATACCCAAAAGCAGATTATGCCGGCAAGGAATAGTTTTTTCATGATGCGATATTTTAGATTATAAAATAATTAATTAAGACAATTCGAAATTTACAGTTTTGGTTCATGGTACGCTACATCAAGCTCTCTGGAAACTTCGACTGGCTCTCAATTTCCATTATTTCGGTTTGAACAAGCAAGCTATTAATTAACGCTAAAGTTTCTCTGTACTCTTTCGCTTCTGCCGACTTGGTGACTTTAATACTTGCACCTGGGTCTTGATTAACAAACTCCTCTATTTCTTCCAATGAAACTTTGAAAAACTCCTTTCTACCATTAACTCGATTAATTCTCTTGTCTTTAAAATGTTTATGAAGCTCATATTCCATTTGAGGTGCATTGTCCGAATAAATAATAGCGTGTACATCAAATTGAAAAGGAACCGATGCACCTCCAAGTTCTCTAACACGATCATTTGGATCTAACCTTCTTGTCATACCTATCTTGTAAATATCTTCTCCGAAAGATCCAATATTTGAGATAATATAAATATGGCCTACTTTAGTTAATTGGGCCATTGAAATCGCGCGTTCCTTCTTCTCGGTTGCCTCTTTCAACTTTTCCTCCAATTGCCTGATTTGGCTATTCAAGGTATCCACTTCCCCCTTATCCGCAAACTGTAATTCATCCTTAATTCTTAGCAAAGCATTTTGGTATCTTCTCTCGTCCTCAGCAGCTTCTCTTTGCGCAATTTCATATTCCCTTTTGGCCTTTTCTTCTTCTCTCATTTGTTCTCTTATCATCCGTTGCTCTTCTTTCTCTTCATGAATTTTATTCATATACTCATGTGATAATGCGAGCTCTTCTTTCTTGAGTAATAAATATTCGTAAGTAATCTGAATTTCATTTGCCCGACCTAATTTATTAATCGTGTCGTAAGCCTTCTCGACACGTTCAATTGTCCTAGTCGCAGTGTTCCACTTCATTTTTGCAATCATTGCATCACATTCTCCATTGAAAGCAAATAACATTAACTTTTTTTGAAGCTTAACCATTTTTCGCCCTTCAACTACACTGCCATCTACAGTCCATGTTTTTGCGCAATAAGCTGCAACATCTGATTGAACAGCCTTTTTTTGGCATAAATAATTGTATTCCAATTTTGATTTATATTCCTCTGATGTATCGAAATCATAAACGGGTTTATACAAGCCAAATTCCTTCACTTCAAGATCATCCTGGTATATACTAAGTTCTTTTTCAAGTGTCTTATATAATTGCAATGCACTAATATATTTCTGATTCAGTTCCTGATGTAACTTAGTTACCTCATCAGATTCTTTTACTTTTGAATCGTAATATTGGTTAGCTTTCTCAAGTTTTTCCTGAACCTCTCTATCCACAGCTGAACGACTTTCATTGACATATTGATTTACTTGTTCTCTTTTAGCAGTTCTTTCTTCATACAATTTCTTCTTAGTATCGTCAACATATTTATCTATATCAATCGCTCCTTCATATTTCAAATTTAGCTCATCGATAATCTTGGTCTTTTCGATAATCAAAGCCTCTAAGTTTGTGTTTTTCTCTTGCTCTAAGTTCGATTGACTTTTAAAATGCTTTTGTCTATACCACAAGAAAATGGCTATACCAGATACTAAAATGAATCCGACAAAAAACATAGATGTTATCAATTGAATTTGCATAGTCTTTTTATTTTGATGATGAAAAATTCCTTTGAGTTTGAACAGGTTCGATTGGGGCAAATCCGTTGGTTTTCGAAAACTTCATTTGATGTGGAAAATTTGAAATTGAATCTGAGCAATCGATAGTTTTAAAATTAAGTCTGTTTAATACTGATGGATCGAACTTGACTGTTAGAATAGGTTTACTCTCTACGTGTCCATTAACAGTATTAAGTAAATTTGCGTGTGCCGTTATGATAACAAGGCTAATTGGCAAAAGCGCAAATGCCTCACGCGCAATCCGCAATGTACAACTACAGACATAATCCTGATAAAGTTCGTTGAACTTAGAGATAGGCATCTTTTTATTTGAAAGTTTTCCGGTAGCAGTGGTCGAGAGTATGTAATCTGGAACTACTTCTTCTGAATTAACATAAAGATCGATAGTCACGTTATCATTGAAAAAATTACAATTCAATCTTGAACCCAATTCGCTTATCTGGCTAAACGGATCGAAAAAATCAAAAGCGTTTTTAAATGCGATAGGATCATTTTCACTTATCCCCTTGGTAATTGACTGGATTTTCTTCCAGTCATGCAGGTCACTTTTATAAGATTTTAATTCTTCTTCATATAGTGTTCTATCTTCAACCTTCGCAATTTCGATGCCCTGTAAAAGTTTTGTTTGTTTCTTTTTGTCATTTCCAAACAACTTATCAAAAAAGGAAGGCTTATAATTTCTATGGAAGAATTGTGCAGCATTTTCCTTTTCTTGTCTTAACCCAGGTGGCTGCGGTTCCTTTTCGTTTGCAAAATGATTCCAGTTTAATTTTTCACTGCATTCTTTATGCACCGACAATAGTGTGTCAATGTAGTTATTATATAAATGAACGGCACTAGCACTATTCGCTCTGATTTGCTGCTTAAGGTTTTCCTTTTGATGCCGAGCTGCTTCTCTCGCATGTCTTTCACTTGCCCTTGCTGCCCTTTTATAGGAAGCATTAGCTGATCTGATAAATCCGTTTAATGTTGCCATGATATTTATTACTTATAATTTTCCAATTCATCATAGAAATCATCTTCATGAACTATGATAAGATTTGCACCTTTTTTCCTATGATTAATGGCTTATTAGTAATCTTCAGCATAATCTGTATTTTAAGTTTTTATTACCTCTTTTTAATTGTGCTTTGCCAATAACTCTAGCTTTCTTTTCTGGACTTTTTCTTGATGAATTAGTGTTTCATCATAAACATTTCGCTGCTCACCTGCTTTGCTAGCTAAAATGAACAACTCCAGTCCCAATAAAATAAGAAACCATATACCCCAAACTCCGAGCGCAACATTTGACTCACGAATCAAAATAAACATCACCTTTAGCTCATCCAAAAAACCAACTTTTTCTTTAATGTCTTTTTCTATTGAACTTCTTAATGTTAATAAATCATTGTCCTTCAGCACTTTTTGCTTGCGTATATCTGAGATCTGATTATCTAATGCATTAAGCATAACCATTTTGGGATTAGGTATTGAAGTAGATGAAGTAGTTTTACTTTTCATCAAAATAGTTTTAGAAGATACATTGTTAGCAGAATCAGTAACCGTAGAAACAACTGGAGTTGCCGAGCTTTGATTACTATAAACTTTTATAGTTGGATTCTTTGAAAGATCAGCAGACAATTTATCTCGTAATAATTCCTTAGCAGAAAGTGTAGAATCTATATATTTAGTTTGTAACCTAAGCTCTTCTGACTTTATTGGAAATACTTGGTTAACCTCCTTATCAAGTAGGGATATTTTTCTTTTTTCAACATCCTGCTTAAAAATAACCTGATCAATTATCACCGATCCAATGACAGCCATCATTAGTGCAATTAAGAGCCTCATTATATATAAATATCTATTGTGATATACTGATAATATAATTTGACGCTCGATTTGTATAATTATCATGCAGGATAAAAGTGCTCCAAATATTGAACCTAAAAGATCTGCCTTCAGGTATCGTTGGGTAAAACTAAATCCAATAAAGGACCATAGAACACAAACTATCAATAATGCTGAAAGATTTTGTTTTACTTTCATTGCAGTCACTTCACTAGAGTTGGCAACAATATTATAATTATATCCTGTTAAAAAACATCCTAATTTAATCCACCAATTTTTCATCGTATTTTAAAATTTCTTACTGATTATGGTATGATGTGAAATAGCCGCTAGCCCATTTCGGAAACCTCGAGTGTAGCTTATAATTATGCCTTCACTATCGCCTTCCTTATTCAGAGCGTCAGTTTCTATTAATAAGACTTTCTCAATATGACTCCCGGCGATTTCCTTTTTCATTTTTAGCTCTTCAACTGTGTCAATCATTCCACTTCTTGATCTGCTCTCAATATGATAGTCAATCTCCCTTATAAAGTCTTCATAGAAAGTCTTGACTCTCTTTATTGTCCTCATAAGTTCTTTCCTCAGCGCATCCAGGTTCTGATCCAAATGATAGGAATCAGGATTTGTAAGTGCATCATCATATCCTTTTGACTCCATATTTCTATCCAGGAAGCTGTAAAGCTGTTCGAGATTATTCGTTATGATAGTTTGCACAGAAGTCTGTTCTGAATTGCTTACAGTCGCTGAGGTTGTGTCTTTTTCTATAAAAATTTCCTCATCAATCCCTTTAGAATTGGTTTCAGCAGTCGTGTCTGATCTATAGTTATCAAAAACTGGTTCTTGCTGTTTGTTATTTGTTAAAAAGCTAAATATTCCCATGACTTAATTTTATATATACATTGTTGGCACCTTGTACTGTTTATGTCCTTTCTGATGACATTTTTCGCATAGGGTAATTAATAAGTTATCAGTATATTCCCAAGGAGCCTTGAACTGTTTATTTGCCTTTGAGAAATGATATTGTCTATGGTGAACTTGTAATGCTACTTGTGACATGCAATTAATGCATCGATGATTATCTCTTTCAAGTATAGCTATCCTTCTTGTTTTCCATCTAGGATCAAACAGTGTAGCGCCGTATGAACCATGAAAAGCATCAGGTAGCCCATTATTATTAGTATTCACTAAAGACTTGTCACTTTTTTTGGAAGTGAAGCGGCGATATTTTTCACTTAAAATCAGCCTCTGGTATTGGTTCTCTTTCATATCAAAACTTTTAATAATTACCCATGCTGATAGCAATATCCTCCGCCTCTCACCATTCGCTTGCACCTTGCTCCTTTTTTTGTTGTGCCTTTGCACTGTGAACTCGTTGATGTATTACTAGTTGTACTCCTTGCTTTCGGCTTCGCAACTGTATCGGTCCCCGACGAGGAACAAACGCCACAAGTCCCTCCGCCTGCACTACAATGTTTACAATACTTGCAGTTTTTACAGGCGAAACAACTTGAACTTCCTGTACATGTAGCTATATGATTTTCTTCATTCCCTATAATCGACGAGAAGGAAGAATCTGATAAGAATAGTGTAATGCTAAACAGCAATAAAATAGCTACATGTCTCATATGAATTCTGTTAATGGTTCATCTTTAGTCCAATGATTAAGTTTTACTTAGCCCAAATAAAAAGCACAGATATGAATGCCTAAAACAGACAAGTAGCGAAGAGGCGTCACGGGATGAGATGGCGAGTCAAACGTTAAAATTTTCTGCTTAAATCTGTTAAAATCGTCACGACTTACAGACTCCAGCTATGCACTCCCTAAGTGCATTTTCATACAAGACTTTGTTTGGTTAAATCAAATATTATTAATTCATTCCAAAAAAACAACTTTTAGGAATAAAAATTTTTAACTAATTCCAAAACATTATCCGACAAAACTTAACTATAATGAAACACTCTATCTATCGCATCTGACTTATATGCTTTCCATCTAGGATTGATTGAGCTATCGGTTATGGCAACTATTTGAACAATAATAACAACCGTCTGCCTTAACATAGCTCTTTTTTGCTTCCGCCACTGCAGGCTCACAAGAGTAGTAATCCCCTAAGTATTTTCTATTAGCCACTTCTGGTAGGCGATAACAAGTCTCGTCATGCACTTCATGATCACCATTATCTTGCGCCCGTGTGTTTACATAATACTTCTTTTTCATAATTCTAAAATTTTAGTTTCTAATTATGATTCGAAAGTAGACAGGCAAACGGAGTATTTTTTACGGGCACCCGTAAGATGAAAAATTAAATAAGTCCCATTTCTCTGCAATACACTGCAAGTTGTTCATTGTTTGAAAAACCCATTGAGGTTTTGATCTGATTAAGCCGCTTTTCAACACTACTTAAACTCGTTGGAGTGATTTTATGAATAGTTAGATATGTGGGGATATCTTTCTGAGGCATCCCCTCAAAGATCAATCTGATTATTGTCTTATCGTAGTCGGTAAAATTGTGCATATGCGTATTTGGCGCTCGAAATTCACTTGGATAGTATCGTCGTCGTTGCGTAATGAGTTCCAGCGCAGCTTTTAATTGTTGTGCATCATTGCGGGCCTTACGTACATATCCGTCAATCCCTAACTCGTCAAATAATGATCGGATAATCGCTGGGCGGCTTTCAGCTGAAAATACAAGAATCTTTAAATCTGACTGCTGTTCTTTTGCAGCCCTGATCAGCTCGATTCCATCAGGCAAACTTTCCGTACTACCATCAACTTCAAAATAGAGATCGGTAACCAACAAGTCGTAAGGCTGACCAATTTGCAAAGCCTTCTTAAGTTTTGACAGTGTTATATCACAATAATAAGCGTGATCAGGAGCAGGTATTTGTAAATCTTCAAGCGTTCTTCGCAAGGACTGATTCATCATCTCATGATCTTCGGCAACAAGGACTTTTTCGAACATATGTTATACTTATTAACTGAGGGGGATCACAATCGAAAGCCGTAAACCTTTCTCAGCATGGAGATCAAAGGTAAGTTTGCCCTTTAAGCCTTCAATACGGGAAACCGTACTTTTTAATCCATTTCCATGAACACCACCATCGGCAAGGCCAATCCCGTTATCCCGATAATCAACCAATAGAGCACCGTCATTTATTTTAAATTCTAAAACCGCATGAGTTGCCTGGCTATGCTTGCTCATATTAACCATCAGCTCTTGTATTATTGGCTCCAGCTCATCTTTGATTAAGCTACTTACTTGCTGCCACATCATAGGATCATTTCCCGACACTGCCAACTTTACTTGTCCAATGTTAAAAGCAATCAACAGTGCATCTACCTTATCTGGGAAACTATTACTTGATCGTTCCGTAGTCTCATAAGAAATATCCCTAGATTGCTCATACATCTTCTCTAATTCGTCAAGTAAATACTCTTTATCAAGTTTATCACTATGCTCAACCTCGTTCATTACCCGATAAAGACCGTTGGCAACCACATCATGTATTTTCCTTGAAAACTTCAGTTCATTCTGGCGTAGCTTATACTGCGCTTCCAATCGTAATTTTCGATACCGCATTACAGCTCCTGATACGACAACTAAAATGACAAGGGCTAAACCTGCTACCTGATATTGTTTTTGGGTGTTATCACGCTGTAGTTTTAGATTGTCTGCTTTATGTTTTTCTACCTCGTAGCGAATCAATGCAAACTGGTTCTTAGCTGCATTGCGTGCTGTTCCTACGCTATCACTCAAATTTGTAAAGCGTAAAAAATAGCCTTTGGCATCTGCCGGTCTTTCACTTAAGCGGATGAGCTTATCTAGAGCCTCCAGCCGATCGTCTGGGCTTTCTATTTCTGTGGCAATGGTTAACATTGCCTTTGCATAAAATAAAGCTGAATCTGGTTTATTGGGTATATAATAATCTGCCAGATGTGCGTAGCTGGAATTCTGCCCCCAGCGATCTTTTTCATTCACCCGAATATTCAAAGCTCTCCTTAACTCTGGAACAGCATTATAGTCAGGGTTAGCAAGCCATCTGGTTGTAGCCATATTGGTAAGGATCCTGGCATAGGTTTTTTTACGGGTAGCTTGCGCAAGTATAGTTTGATAAATCTGCAGGGCTCGATTGTAAGCCCCATTTCTTTGATAGGACAATCCTTTGTTATTTATTATCGAGAGTCGAAATCCGGTATCAGCTATATATTTCAATGCCTGATCGAAATAATCGACCGCAGCAGTATAATGTTTTAACTTGATACTGGTAAGGCCCAACTCATTATAGTCTGAGGCCAGGCAGGAATGATCATCTGTGTTTTTTGGATTCAGATACCTTAAAGAGGTAGACAAACTTTCCTGACTGCCAAAGTAGTCACCGGCATCAGCCTGAATAACCGCCATCTGGTTATAGGACATTGCGATTTCTAAAGGTTGTTTTGAAGCAGTGGCTACTTTGTTGAAATAATAAAAAGCGGAATCATTTTGGTGGTTAAAAAATGACTCTGCTTTTTTATAATCCGCAGATTCCATTTCTGGCGTTTGTGAGACTTGCTTTGTACAAGCTGTGAGACCAATAATTAAAATTGTTAACGGTAACAAAAACGATTGCGTCTCTTTCATAATTTTTAACTGAATATAAAAATAATGAAAAAAAACAAGGCAAGAGTGATCTTGCCTTGTTTCAATTGTTACTGACCAGGTTTTGGTGGCTTTGGTGGGATGTGTTCGCCATCTCCGCCAGTGTCCTGAGTGGTTACTGTACCGCCACCATTATTTGTATTATTATTGTTGTTGTGCGCTGGGCACGCAAATGCCATAAAGAGCGCGAAAATTAACTCAAACATTATCAAAAATTTAGAATGAAATACCTTTGTAGGCCTCCGCGAATCCGATCGCGGAGGTTGCTACGATTGCATTTCAGAAGCGCTTCTGAAATTTTTGGGAAGTTTGAGATTCCATTGCGAGAGGTTAATAACTGCTTCCCAAACCGGTCATTTTCCTACCGCAACTTTCTCTCATTTTTGCAATCCGTTTGTACAAGGATGTCGATAGCTTGTCAACGCTCCAACCGATTACGAAAGCAAATGTATAGGGTATAAAAGCATTGATTAGCAAACGATTCCGATCATTCCGATTATTCCAATCGAATTCCGGAAAACCGTAAAAGATTCCGTAAATTCCATCGAATTTTACGCATCAATTTTAGGTAAATGTTGTTTAGCGACTATAAAAAGAAAATAATCTCAAGCTATCACGAGAAGAAAGAAAGGGGATTGCTTTCACATAATTTGGAAAAACCCACACCAGCTAAGCTGCGGGATGAGTGTCTTATAGTTTTTTCTACAAGATATCTAAAGAAGGATGATAAGACGCTGAGATTATTTTTTAATTCCGGGAATGAGTCTAGTGATTACCGAGACAGTATAAAGCGGTTTGATCCAGATAGGCTAAGACCTCTGGTTACTTTTTTACGGAACAACTCAATAGGTACGGATGATAGAAATATTGAACTTTTAGCCTGGCTTATAGATTTCGACGAAAGACCTTATGCATTCGTTCCAGGTAATCAAATACAGGACATTAAAGAATTTGAACAAGGTCCAAATAATGTAGAAAACGTCAATAAGATTCCAACTGGATCGAGTTACCCGGTAAATACATTAGGTCTGGCAGAAAAACATTGGGGTGTTTCGCTATCGGGAAGAACATCAGTAATAAAATATTCCAGCATTTCGATTATAGCTTCCATCGCTATTTTTATGGGCATTTCTTATATCGGAACGACCACTGCTTATATCTGCAAGGCTGGTGTTGGCAAAAAATACCATCTCAATGCCAACTGTCCTGCATTAAAAAACTGTAAGAATGAGTCAATCGAAACTACTGTTGATGCCGCCAAAAAAAACGGCAAGACCTTATGTGCGTGGGAAATGACAAAGAATACTCCAGATTGAAGGCATCAACTTAACTCTTTAATCAACATCGTTCTCCACTGTCTTAAACTGCCCTTGCAGCTGAGTTTTACCCTTCGGATTCAGCAATATTTATTTTCCCTGTCTTCTAACTTCCATAACTAACACTAAATTGTATCTTGCAATAAATTAACAATATGTACACCTACAAGCTCTCAGCCGACGATTTGGTCAATGGCACTATTTATTCCGGCATGTCTGATGCAAAGACACTCAACAAAAGAAACAAGTCTTCCTGGTTCCTTATCGGACTTTGCTCCCTATTAGCTATTGTCGGCTATCTGAGGGGCGACTTAGCTATTTGTGCAGTTTTGGTCGCATTAGCTATATTTTATTTGGTTATTCTTGTTGGCAGAAAATCGATCTCCAAAAAAGCGATGAGAAAGACTTTCAACACCACTTATCCAAAATTGGCCGACACGGTATACACCTTAGAAATTAAGAGTGACCACTTACACCTTACCAATATGACCGGAGATGTAAATTATAAATTTACTGGCATTGCATTGATCGCTGAACTTGGCGCTCACTTTTTCGTCAAACTAATAGATGACAATTTCTTTTGTATTCCAAAGATTAGCGATGAACTGGAAGAAGACATCAGGAGTATGGTTGCGGCACATAACATTCCTTACAAAGAGCATTTGGACTGGCAATACTAGAAGCTAAAGCCAGCTTTAAATAACCAGTTAATTTTCTGACTTACAAATTTCGAGATCACTTATTTTGTCTCATCATAAGGTGCTACTATTTCAGCACGCTTGTGTTTTTTTAAAGCCACAGCTATTCCCCCACCTACCAGTCCACAGAATGCAGCGAAAATACTTACAAAGATCATAGCGGAGAATATACTTGCGGGTGTAGGGTCATTTGGAATGTCGCCTGTATTTGCTTTTAAAAGGATTGAAATTGCCCAACCGGCAATAGCATCAAATAGCCCGGCTAATGTGGCAATCTTTACTCCCTTTCCTATCGTGCTGTCTACAGTGCCCAAAAAGCCAAAGGTACCATAAATCAAATACGATACTGCCGCCATATACAGATAATTGAAGTCGAATTTCCAGGAGGCAACAGAACTGACAGCATCAAAAATTGCTATAGTTGCAAAACTGGCCAGTATTAATTTGTATTCACGTTTCATGCTCATTCTACGGGGGTAATGTTTTTTTGTTCATACTGAAAATCAGGGTCTAAATCGTCTACAGATTTTATACCTTTCGGATTTACTACCTCACCACCTCCCATGCCTTGTCTGAAAATTTGATCTCAGATACCAACCAGCCCCAAGGACCGGTATTATAACTATAATCGCTATCCAGATCAATCTGGCCAGCATGGTCAAACTTTTATCCCTGATTACCTGAACTACACCATAAATCATATAACACAGTACCAAAATCAGGAGAATAGCAGAGAGCATATTTTATGTCGGTTAAATGTGGAGGAACATCAAAACGAATCCTTGTGCTTCTTGATGTACTGAATATTCAATTCATTCAGTTCATTCTTATATTCGAAGAATTTTTCGTCCAGTTTCGCCCATAATTGATTTTCAGGATCAATCTGCGCTAAAAGTGCTTTCCTTTCTGCCCGCTCTTGCGGAACCTGAGCCCCTGGAAACAGATCGATGGCTTGCTGAACTATCGCTGCAGTTTCAGCAGCTCCGATTTCTCTTAATGAAAAAACGGTTTCGTGTGCATACTCTCCTGCCTCGCTGCTGAAATATTGCCAGAATCCGCCGTTGTTGACTTCCCGCTCCAGGTCCTGGATCGTTAAAAAGGTTTTCTGCGACAAGGATAGGCCTTCCAGGTCATCACCATAATTGAGCGAGTCGATGAGATTATCGCTTTCAATGATGTTGTTATTGAGTTCCTTTGGATCCTGATATTGCTCCTGCTCCTGTGCCTGATCCTCCCCTTCTTCTTCATAATAAAGACCCTTCGGGTTTTCCCCGTATTCATTGTCTCCGATTTCTCCATCTGCAAACAGCATCCACAACCCATAGAAAGGAATGAGTTGCCACCATCCGCTATTGCCGCGATCGTGACACCGCTTGGCACCTTGGGCAGCCATGAAATAAAAGCCAGGTATCAAGATGAGAAAGACCACCAAATCCATTTTGCTTTCTTCTACATGAATGGCACCCATCCCCATGAGTATGCCAAGGGCAACGCCTGCTAGTAGCGCATAAATAATATAAATGATATAGCTTATTCCGTACTCGAGCCGCCTGATGCGACCATCAAATGAAAAAGTGTTTCTAAACATAAATTGAGCGTATTTTTAAGTTAACATTAAGGATACCTCAAATTTTAGCATAATAATTAAGGAATACAAATCCGGCGGCGGCTAAGCAGTTGTCATTTGTTCATTTTCAGCGAAAATTTAAGGTGTGCTGTTTCCGAATTTAATGAGGCTGCAAACATGTGGGGGCTTTAATCTGTTGATCTAACAAAATCTACTGATATGGAAAACTCAAATAATAACCCTAAGGACCTGGAACAGGATCGTACACACCCCGCTCCGAATGCCGATCCGGGTGCTGAAATTGAAACAGTAATACCAAATGCGGAAAAAGAAGTCCCTACGGAGAATTCTACGGAGTCATCGAAAGCACCTGCTGAGCAAGCTCCCGATGATGCTGGAGAAACGGAATCTTCTGATGATGCTGAAGAAACGGAAAATCCCGATGATACTGACCAGACTGAACCTTCGGATGCCGCAGCGCAAACCGAAACGCCCGATGAGGATGAGGACAAGCCAGAAATAACGGAAGAAGAAAGCGACAAACCGGAGATAACGGAGGAGCAAAAGGATGAGCCGGAATTAGCGGAACCGGAAAATGAAGAAAGCAAACCGGATGATCATGGAATCGAAACTGTAAGCCCATAGCATTTGATGACCAATCAGGACGAAATCCCCAAAATGCAATGGGTGTCGAGGCTGTCTTATCTTATGGACAAGCAGTTCAAATTTCCCGGCACCAATTTCCGCTTCGGCCTCGATCCGCTGCTGAACCTGATTCCGATTGCAGGCGACATGACCGGCCTGCTCATTTCGGGTGGCCTGCTCATGGCCATGGTTAGAAGGGGTGCGAGCAATAAGGTCGTAATTTTAATGACGCTCAATATTTTACTGGATGCCACCATCGGCGCAATTCCCATTGTGGGCCAGATCTTCGACTTTTTCTTCAAAGCCAATTCCAGGAACATCAAACTGATGCGGGAACATTACCTGGAAAACAAACATCAGGGCAGTGGCAAAGGAGTCATCATTTGGGCGATCATCATCATCGTTATTCTGCTGGCTTCACTGATCTATGGTCTCTGGAACCTGGGTGCCTGGCTGATCGACAAGTTTTAGCACAGGGAAAAAACTTTAAAACTCTGACTACTGTGAATTCGTATATCTAAAAAAAGGCATGGTTTGTGTATGCATTTCGTCAGAAAGGTGAACAGACCTGATTATTAACAAACATTACATTTTTGATGACCCCTAACCTTAGTTTACCAGATCCTTTTATTCTGGTTAAAGCACTTGAAGCAACCAATACCGGAATTGTTATTACCGACAACTTGCTTCCAGACAATCCAATCATTTATTGCAACCCGGCGTTTGAGCGCATCTCGGGCTATTCGCGCGAGGAAATTATAGGGCACAACTGCCGTTTTTTACAAAGCCAGGACCGCAGCCAGCAGGCCCGGTTTGATGTTCGCGAAGCCATTGAAAATGGGCACGATTGTGTAGTGAAATTTCGCAACTACAACAAGCAGGGACAATTATTTCACAATGAACTTTACCTGTCGGCCGTAAGAGACGAGCAAGGGCAGGTTACCCATTTTATTGGCATTCAGAATGACATTAGTGCCAGGGTAAAGGCCGAGCAATCGCTGGAGCTGAATTATGAGGAAACGGAAAAGAAAGTACTGGACCGTACCCGGATGCTGCAGGAAAGTGAACAGTACCTGTCGAGTATTGTGGAAACGATCAGAGAGAGTCTGCTGGTTTTGGATAAGGATTATACCATTCTGAGTGCCAACCAGCATTTCCTGAATACTTTTAAGGTGTCTGTTAATGAAACCAAGGGCAAGCTGTTGTACGATCTGGGAAATGGACAGTGGGATATTCCCGAACTGAGGAGGATGATGCTGGAGATTCTGCCGACCAACAATCCTGTATTGGATTATCAGGTTGAGCATGAGTTTCCGCACATTGGCAATAAGCTGATGCTGCTCAATGCGCACCGTGTGGAGCTGGAAGGCAAATACAAGGACAGGATCCTGCTTGCCATTGAAGACATTACCGAGCGCAAGGCCATTGAGCAGCGCAAGGATGACTTCCTTTCTATCGCGAGCCATGAATTGAAAACACCGCTGACTACAGTTATGGGCTACGTGCAGATGCTGCAGCGCCTGATGCCGGGCGATTCGAGCGATAAATTCAAATCGGTGATGGCCAAAACGGGCACCTATGTGGACCGGCTGAACCAGCTCGTCGGCGAACTGCTGGACGTGTCGAGGATCCAGACGGGTAATATTGAACTGCACAGGGTTCCCTTCGATTTTGATAAAATGGTTGCCGAAACGATTGAAGGCTTGCAGACCGCGACGCCAAACTACCGCATTACGGCGACCGGAAAAGCGGGCATCGAATACAACGGCGATGAGTCGCATCTGGTACAAGTTCTGACCAATCTGATCAGTAATGCGATTAAATATTCGCCGGAAGGCAGTGATGTTGCTATATTTACTTCCAGGGTAAGTAATTTCATCAAGGTATCCATCAAGGATCAGGGGATGGGCATTAAGGAAGATGAACTGAAAAAAATCTTCACCCGCTTTTACAGGGTGGGCGAAATTCAGAAACATTATCCGGGCATGGGCATCGGACTTTACATTTGCGATCAGATCATCAAAAACCACGGAGGCACACTTTGGGCCGAGAGTGAGGTGGGCAAGGGATCGGTATTTAGTTTTACGCTACCTATTGAACAAACGGGAAAGGGACAGGAAAATGAGTAAGAAAATAATGGTTTGTGATGATGATCCGGGCATACTGGAGATGATGACACTGATCATAGAAGAATACGGATACGAGGTGTTTACCGAATCTAAAAGCGTAAATGTGCTGAAGGATCTGGAAGCTGAGCAACCGGACCTGTTACTGTTGGACATCTGGATGCCTGTCCTATCGGGAGATCAGGTGCTGAAAACGATTAAAGCAGAACCAAAGTTTAAGGGGCTTCCGGTCATCATGTATTCTGCCAGTTCTGAAGGACTGGCGATAGCCCAAAAAGCAGGCGCGGATGACTACATATCCAAACCTTTCAACCTGAACGACTTGGATGAAAAAATAACGGCTTTGATTTAATGCTGGCTAGTTTACTCCTTGAGGTGCTAAGCTAACCCATGCCATGGTTCTGGTATTATTGTTGTATGCTTCGGGCAACCAGCTCTACTAAATATGCAACGCGATCATTACGAAGATTTTTACCGCAGTAAGCCATTTCAGGACGTTTTTAAGCTATCACGGCAATCCTTGCTGATCAAAGCCAACCCGCCAGCCTATACTGTTCTGGCGGTTAGCGATCATTGCCTGGATCTGACTAAGTACTCGCGTGAGCGTGTGCTGAACAGACCATTGTTTGAGGCCTATCCGGATCAAACGGGTGGTCTTGACCAGCAACTGGTAGAGGAGTCATTTCAACGGGTAATCGACACCGGCCAAAAGGATGTACTGCCTGTATTCAAATATGAAATTTTTTCGGAAGCAGACAACTGCTACCAGACACTGTACTGGTCGAACATCAATGAACCGGTATTTGACAATAGTGGCAAGGTCGCCTATTTGATCAATACTACAGAAAATGTGACCGACCAGATGGTGATTGAGCAGGCGCTGCGAAAAAACATGGAACTGGAGCGGCAGGTTGCGGGCCAGATTACTGTATTGGAAGATCGGGAACAGCTTTTTCAAAGCCTGATTGAACAGGCGCCTGTAGCCATCGCGATGATGAAGGGCCCTGAATTCGTTGTGGAGGTTTGTAATGAAAAGGTGCTCGAGCTTTGGGGCCGCACTTCCGACCAGGTATTGGGCCTGCCGGTATTTACAGCGCTTCCTGAAACGCGTGGACAGGGGTTTGAGGAGTTGCTGAATAATGTGCTGAAGACTGGGGTGCGCGCTGTGATTAACGAAATGCCTGCAAATTTACTTCGAAACGGGCAAATGGAAACTGTCTGGGTAAATTTCATCTACGAGCCCATCCGTAACCATCATGGAGAGATAAGCAGTGTGGTAGTTGCATGTACGGAGGTGACCGAGCAGGTGAACAGCAGGATGGAACTGCAAAAATTACTGGCAGAGAAAACCGGGTTGCTGGCGAAGGTTGAACAGCTTTCGAAACAGAAACTTGCCGAAAGTGAGCAGACGCTTGCCATGGCTGTTGAATCGGCCAATCTGGGCACCTGGTATATTGACCTGGAAGACAATACCTTTCTGGGTTCGGACAGAACGAAGGAGCTGTTTGGATTTGAGCCCGATGACGTGATGAGCATAGATGATGCGATCGCATTGATTACAGAAGATCGGCGGGATCAGGTCGTTCAGGCCTTCCGCCAGTCCATTAAACATGATGTTCCTTTTGATATGGAGTATAAAGTAATTGGCAAACGCGAAAAGGTAACCAGGTGGCTCCGCTGCACGGGCTGCAAATATATGGCTGATGAAGAAACCCATACTTACTTCGCAGGCACACTTCACGACATTACCGAGCGCAAGGAACTGCAGCGGCGTAAGGATGAATTCATCAGCATTGCCAGCCACGAGCTTAAAACGCCGATTACCAGCCTGAAGGCTTCGCTTCAGTTTATGTCGCGGCTGAAGGATGAGAGCGGTTCGGAAACGCTTTCTAAAATGATAGATCTGGCCTCGGGAAGCATGAACAGGATCAGCACTTTAATAGATGATTTGTTGAATGCTGCACACATGCAGGACCAGGAACTGGCGCTGAACAAAACTAAATTTTCTTTCAGCACGTTGGTTGAAGGTTGTTCTAAACATTTCAAATTGCTGGAAAAGTGCAAGCTTGTCATTGGCGGAGATCCAAACCTCCAGTTGATCGCCGACCAGCATCGCATTGAACAGGTACTGGTGAATTTCTTAAATAACGCGGTTAAGTATGCCGGCGATTCGAAGGAAATTGTCCTGAGCGCAGAACGCAGTTCCAGAAATGAGATCAGAATCTCTGTAAAAGACAACGGCCCTGGCATCAGCAATGAAAAAATTAGACATCTTTTTGAACGCTACTACCGCACCGATCACAATGAAACCGTATACGCGGGTCTAGGGCTCGGCTTGTTCATCAGCGCAGATATCGTTAAGAGACACGGCGGGAAAATCGGTGTGGAAAGCGAACTGGGAAAAGGGAGCACTTTCTGGTTCAGCCTGCCGGGGATGTGAGGTTTTGTTTCACTACGGCTGTTGTGACCATCAGTTGCCCAACGTGCCGCATGGTATGTTCTGCCGCATGAAACAACAATCCGATTACGGTAGATGGCAGGCCTGCCCGGCCTACTCCCCTATACTCGGTAAGAATAGATTCGTCTGTT
>DATFQH010000171.1:0-6561 GCA_035264385.1 Pedobacter sp. | reverse complement strand
AACAAGGCGGATATGCTGACAAGTAAGGCTGTGCAGGATAAAGATGCTATGGCTGATCCGGCAGATGTTGCCAGGGATGGTTATGAGGCACTGATGGCAGGAAAAGATAAGGTCATTTCCGGCTTCAAGAACAAGGTACAGGTGGGGATGAGCAATATTTTGCCGGATAGTACGGTTGCGCACCAGATGTCTGAACAGCAAAAGCCAGTCGATGAGTGATGATTTGCATACTTCAGAGTTAAAAGTTGTGTAATAAATTACCAGAATTTTTAATCTGTAAAACATTATTGTTAGATATTTGTCTAGATTTATGGAAATAAAATTTAGACAACAATGAGGTACTCCATATCTGATCTCGAGCAATTGTCCGGTGTTCAAACGCATACCATAAGAATATGGGAGCGAAGATATCATGCATTGAGCCCATCCAGAACTGAGGGCAATACCCGCTTCTACGATGACAACGACCTGCGCCGGTTGCTGAACATTGTTGGCTTGAGCCAAAAGGGAATGAAGATTTCACAGGTATGCGCACTTTCGGAAACCGAGATTGATGCTTTGCTTCATCTCGAAATGGAGGACACTGAGGCTGAAGAACATCATTTTGAGTATTATATATCGCAGCTGCTTGGGTATGGTTTGAGCTATGACGGGTATCACTTTGACCATCTGATCAGCAAATGCATAGCGGAATACGGGATGGTGGAGAGTTATAAATCTGTGATTTATCCTTTGCTGGTCCGGCTGGGGCTCATGTGGCGCAGAGATCATATCTGTCCTGCGCAGGAACATTTCCTTTCCAGTATTATCCGTCAGAAACTTTTTGCTGCCATTAATAACGTGCCGCTGACCAAAGATTCCGGTTCGGCCTGGCTGCTCTTCCTTCCTGAAGATGAAGACCATGACATCGGGCTGTTATTCGCCAATTACCTGCTTCGGGTTGCGGGACAACGGGTCATTTATCTAGGTAGCAAGGTGCCGCTTTCATCGCTTCAGGACACAATGAATGATGTTGATGCAACACATCTGCTAACGTTTATGGTACGTAACAGGCCGCTGCCCGCAGCCGAAGCGTATTTGAAAGAACTGGGCACCTTGTATCCGCATAAAATGCTGCTGATAGCGGGGAACGGAAAACTCCTTTCTGGTATCAGCCTTCCTCCAAATATGGAGTGGTTGCAATCTATACATGATTTTGAAAGAACCATAAAGAAAGGACGGAATGTCAACTAAGGTTGCGGTCATCGGGGCAGGCTTTGCTGGTATCAGCGCAGCGGCATATCTGGCAAAGGCAGGTTGTACCGTCGATGTTTTTGAGAAGAACGCTACCGCCGGTGGCCGTGCCAGGCAACTTATGACCGATAATGGTTATACCTTTGATATGGGGCCAAGCTGGTACTGGATGCCGGAGGTTTTTGAGAAGTTCTTCCATGATTTTGGCTGTGAGGCGAGTGATTTTTACCAGTTGGAATTACTCGATCCCGGATTTACCATTGTTTTCGGCAGGGATGATGTGATGGAAGTGCCTGCTGATTTCGCCGCACTCTGTAAGGTGTTTGAAGAACTTGAAACGGGAAGTGCGGAGCGACTGAAGCAGTCTCTTCTCGAAGCGGAGTACAAATATAGGGCTGGTATGGATAAGCTGGTTTATAAACCCGGGTTGTCGCTAATGGAGTTTGCTGATATGGACCTGATCAGAGGTGTCTTTAAGCTGCAGGTGTTTACCTCTTTTAGCAAACATGTCAGGAAGTTCTTTAAGCATCCAAAGCTGATTGCGCTAATGGAATTCCCTGTGCTGTTCCTTGGCGCTACTCCTGAAGATACGCCCGCTTTATATAGTCTAATGA
The DNA here is from genome assembly GCA_035264385.1 of Pedobacter sp. Classification (GTDB taxonomy): domain Bacteria; phylum Bacteroidota; class Bacteroidia; order Sphingobacteriales; family Sphingobacteriaceae; genus Pedobacter. The sequence goes on along the minus strand of DATFQH010000171.1, from coordinate 4,714 downwards.
ACTATGCAGGGTTGAAACTTGGTACCTGGTATCCTAAAGGCGGATTTGGTAAGGTCATCAGCGCGATGAAGGAGGTAGCAGAGCGCCAGGGTGTTAATTTTCACTTTAATGAGGAAACAGCGCAGTTAAGGAAGGCGCAGGATAATAAATTAATGTTGAAAACTGCACACCGGATACTAAGTTTTGACGGGGTAGTAGCGGCAGCTGATTATCATCATGTTGAAGAAATGCTATTGGAAAAGCAAAGCCGGAATTATTCTGCTGAATACTGGGAATCCAGGGTTCTTGCGCCCAGCTGCCTGATATTTTACCTGGGTGTCAAAACCCGGATAAAAAAACTGGGTCACCATACTTTGTTTTTTGATGAGGATCTTAAGCAGCATGCGGAGGAGATTTATAAAAGCCCCCAATGGCCTACAGCTCCGTTATTCTATGTCTGCTGTCCTTCAAAGACTGACAGCGAGGTGGCACCGGAAGGCTGTGAAAATCTGTTTGTGCTGATGCCTCTTGCTGTAGGTATTGAGGATTCAGATGCAATCCGTGAAAAATACTTTGAACTCATTATGGATCGGCTGGAGGGTTACTGCGGACAGAAAATTCGCGGCGATCTGGATTATAAAAAAAGCTATTGTGCCAACGATTTTGTCGGCGATTACCATTCTTATAAGGGAAATGCTTATGGCCTGGCCAATACTTTGATGCAAACCGCTAATTTAAAACCTACGATCAGAAATAAAAAGATTCCAAATTTGTTTTATGCGGGTCAGCTGACTGTTCCCGGTCCGGGCGTGCCGCCCTCTATCATTTCGGGAAATGTTGCCGCCAGCCAATTGATTAAATATTTAAATAACTGTGTATGAAAGAAACTTTCGACAAATTGTCTGCGGATTGCAGCAGGATGACCACCAGGCGATACAGTACCAGTTTTTCGCTGGGAATTTACTTTTTGAACAAAAAACTGCATAATCCTATCTATGCCATCTATGGTTTCGTTCGACTGGCTGATGAGATAGTCGACAGCTTTCATAATTTCGATAAGGCTTTCCTGCTCGATAAGTTCAGGAAGGACTGCTACGAGGCTATTGAGATGGGCATTAGTTTGAATCCGGTGCTGCATTCCTTTCAGCAGGCTGTGAAGGAGTATGGCATTGACCTGGAGTTGATTGACTTATTTTTGAAGAGTATGGAGATGGATTTGGACCTGAATCGTTGTGATGAGAAAGGATACAACGAATATATTCTTGGTTCGGCGCAAGTGGTTGGGCTGATGTGTTTAAAGGTCTTTACTTCGGGAGACCAGAAAGCGTATGACCATTTGAAGCATTCGGCTATGAAGCTTGGGTCTGCATTTCAGAAAGTAAATTTTCTAAGGGATATAAATGCAGATTATTATGGATTGAACCGTACCTATTTTCCGGATGTGAACCTTTCTCAGTTTACCAATGATGAGAAGCAACGCATTGAGCAGGATATTGAAGCGGAATTCGCTGAGGCGCTTAAAGGGATCAGGCAGTTGCCTGGTTCTTCAAGAAGTGGTGTATATTTGGCTTATATTTATTATCGGGAGCTATTTAACAAGATTAAAAAAGCGACCGCGGAGAAGGTAATGGCCGGTCGCATCAGAATTTCAAATGGTCAAAAGTTTGGTTTGATGTGCGATTCACTGATTCGGTACAAGATGAACGCGATATGAAAGTTTTTGTATGTTTCCTTTTGTTTTTTCAATTCATGGACCCACCTGTGCATCCTGTGGATGTACCAGGGGTTAAGGAAATTCGTTCGTTATATAACCAATCTGTCACCAGCAGAGATGCTGCGATGAGGTTGCAGCAATCGCTTTTGAGGGTGGATGGTGACGATGATCCCTTGATGGTTTGTTACCAGGGTGTGGCGGAAATGATCCAGGCAAAATATGTATTTAGTCCGATCAGTAAGATCCGCAGCTTTAAAAAGGGCAAGGCACTAATTGAGCAGGCGATATCAAGGGACGTGGACGGTGTGGAGATTCGCTATCTGAGGTTTACCATACAAACTAATCTGCCACGATTTTTGGGCTATTATAATGAAGTTGAACTGGACAAGAAGTTTCTGATAGCTAAAACAGCTGCGCTCGATGACAAACAATTGAAACAACAAATTATAGACTATTTGTCGGCATCGGTGTATTGTACCGATATAGAAAAGAAACAGATTAAGGTTTTATAAGCTATAGTAATGGAAAATTGGATAATAAATATTGGTATTGTTGTAGGGACGTTCATTGGGATGGAAGGGGTGGCCTGGTTAACCCATAAATACTTGATGCACGGTCTTTTGTGGGGCTTACATAAAGATCATCACCATAAGGATCATGAAGGTTTCCTGGAGCGGAATGATTTTTTCTTTTTAATTTTTGCTATCCCCGGAATGATCTGCCTGGCTGCAGGGTCTTTCTTTGGAAATACTATTGCACTTTGGACTGGGGTTGGAATTACATTGTATGGGGCGGCCTATTTTCTGGTTCATGATATTTTTATCCACCAGAGGTTTAGGATATTCCGCAATTCAGAGCACTGGTATTTTAAGGCGATCAGGAGGGCGCATAAGATGCATCATAAACATATCAATAAAGAACATGGAGAATGTTTTGGTATGTTGTGGGTGCCATTTAAATACTTTATAGAGAACAGAAGGAGCTAGCATGGACAAGTATACATATCTGCTGATTGATTTTTTTACGGTTATAGTTCCTTTTCTCTTTTCTTTTCACCCTAAACTTCAGTTCCATAAAACCTGGCGTGCTTTTTTTCCTGCCGTGTTAATCACGGGTATCGTGTTTATTTTGTGGGATCTTTACTTTACGGACCTGGGCGTTTGGGGCTTTAATCCAAGATATGTTTGTGGCCTGTTTATAGGCAATCTGCCTATTGAAGAAATCTTGTTTTTCTTGTGCATCCCGTATGCATGCGTGTTTACTTTTCATTGTCTGAACCTTTTTATTACCAGGGGCATGAGTTTGCAGATCGCGTCTGTTTTTACTCCCGTGCTGATTGCAGTACTTGTGCTGACAGGAATAGCTGGCCGGGCGCAAGTTTATACCATGACTACTTTCTTCGGTCTTGCATTTCTGCTGCTGGTAGCGAAATATCTGTTGAGCATCGGCTGGCTTGGCAAATTCTATGTGATTTATGCTGTTTTACTTGTTCCGTTTCTGATTGTGAACGGACTGTTGACCGGTACCGGGCTGGAAGAACCCGTGGTTTGGTATAATAACAACGAAATCTTCGGGCTTCGTATCCTGACGATTCCGGTAGAAGACGTGTTTTATGGAATGGCGCTGATCCTGATGAATCTGATGATTTATAAAAGTTTGATAAATAGACGTTTCGGATGAGGGCGAGTCCGCGGTTGTTTTAAATGTGCCCGAAGGAGACTGTTTTCGAACTATCTTGGTGGTGGTGTTATAAGATAGAGAAACTCAATTTAGGTGATAGCATCTATTATCCTCCCGATCTATTATCGTCCCGATAACCGATTTCTACCAAGGGCTTCATTAATTAGTCCAATTTCCGTCTTCGTGGTTTTGCCCCATGGCTATCCCGGACAATAAAATTTTGGTTCCCTGATCCTGAATAATTGTCAGCCTGGCATCAAGCTGTTGGGCAAGTCCTTTAATCAGTGTCAGACCCATAGATCCGCTTGTCTTAGTATGTTTCTTTGGGTCAAAGCCAAGTCCATTATCTGCCACAGATAATTCAAACTGGTCAATTGAAATTTTTCGCAAATTAATGGTGATCTGCCCTGAATTTTTGCCAAGAAAGGCATATTTCAATGCGTTTGTGACTGCTTCATTGATAACCAGCCCCAAAGGTATCGCACGTCCCACGTTGAGATTTATTAAGTCTGCCTGAACCGTGAATGTAATTTTCTGATCGTGCATAAAACAGTCCTTCAAGTAGGCAATGAGCTCCGGGATGTAGCAGCTCATATCAACAGTCTTGTTTTCTGTCGACTGATAAAGCTTCTGATGAATCAGTGAAATGGCAAATACCCTGTTTTTACTTGTCTCTAATGCTTTTAAGGCTTCTTTGTCCAAATCACCCGCCTGTTGGGATTCCAGTAAGCTGATAATAATCTGAAGATTGTTCTTGACCCTGTGGTGCATTTCTTTGAGCAACCAGTCCTTTTCAACGTTTAGCTGTTCGAGTTGATAGTTTTTTGCAGCAATGATATGATTGGCTTTAGTCTTTTCTCTAAATTGGCGATAGATCAGCCCGGTAGTAAAGGTCAGAACCAGGATACCTGCAATAGTAATATTCCGGTTGGTTTTGGCTTTTGCCAGTTCAGCAACCTGTAAGGCTGTGGTCTGTTTGTAAGAGGTAATGTCTTTTGCCCTAAGCAATAGTTCAATATCCTTTAACTTCAGATCTGCACCATTCTTTCTTACAAGCAAATCACTCTGCTGGATTTTGAGTGTTTGCAGTTTGCTCTGCTCTTGCTGCAATTGGTTTCGCTGATTGAGGAATCGGATATTTTCTTCTTTCAATCGAAGTTCATTTTCTTTCTTGCCCGTCTCATACTGAAACTCTAACTCTTGTGTATGCTTTTCCTTTTCGGTATTAAAGATAGAGTCATTCATAAGTTTGCTTTTGAACAGATAACTCAACGCTGAACTGTAATTACCAGTCAAGGAATCGGCCTGGGCCATTGTAAATAAATAGTTCGCCAGATAGGC
>DATFQH010000170.1:0-11816 GCA_035264385.1 Pedobacter sp. | reverse complement strand
TTGCGGCGAAAAACCATAAATTTTCATCGTATACGCTTGCTGCACTTGATAAATATGCAGATAACAACTGCGAGGTGAGCATAACGACTAAAATAGATTCACCAACTGCTGAATCGGGAAAGGAAAAAAGCCAGTTTCACTTATTGGACAGTACCATTCAGTCCAGTAATTGCAACGAGAATGCCGAACTCAATAAATCGGTAAATACGGTGATCCCGATTAAAATTAAACTCAACAGGATTCAGGTCCAGGAACTGAAGCAGAGCATCTCAAAAAGAAAGTCGCAGTCGAGGTAACTCATCGTAATTAGCGCATTTTGCCAGATAGCAAATTCTTCCGAAGTAATGCTTTGAAAAGCCTTGACGTCTTTTATATCAACACCTTTTCTGTTGCATCAAAACCAGCATATTGCCCAGTGTTTCGGCTGTTCTTGTGAGGTTGTCTGCTGTAGATGCCAACGCAGTTGCGAGATCGCCGGGCCGGTTTCCAATAGGCATCAATACATCAAAATACGCATTTAAATTAACGTTCCGCTCCAGCGGCACTTTCCCCGCCATGGCCACGACAGGCAGTCCTTTAAGTTTGGCATGATATGCTACGCCAAAAGGCCCTTTTCCCTGTAAGGTTTGCTCATCGATACTCCCTTCCCCGGTAATGACCAGATCTGCCCGCTCCAGTGCCGAATTAAAATCTGTCAGTGAAAGAAAATGATCTATCCCATTTACCAGTCTGGCATTCAGAAAGGCATACAAACCTGCAGCCGCCCCTCCTGCGGTGCCTCCGTACTTTACCGCAGCCATATCCCTCCCCGTACGGCGTAAAGCCACAGTCGAAAGTTTGTTAAGCCCCTGGTCCAGTTTTTTCACTTCATCCGGAGATGCACCTTTTTGCGGGCCGAATACAGCTGCAGATCCCTGGTCACCTAATAGCATGTTGTCTACATCGCACAAAACAACCACTTCACATTTCAATATTCTTTCGTCCAGTCCTGAGAGGTCAGCAATAGCTAACGCTCCAAGATCTTCAGGAAGAACGGTTAACTCAGTGCCATCCTGCCTTAAGAAACGGACACCAAGGGCACGCAAAATACCAGTACCGCCATCCACAGTAGCCGAGCCACCCATGCCGATTATGATTTTTTTTACCCCCTGGTCAAGTGCTTTTATAATCATTTCTCCTGTACCGGAAGAATTGGCAAGAAGAGGGTTAAGCTCTTCGGATTTAAGTAGCCTTATACCTGATGCGTCTGCCATCTCTATAACGGCAGTTGCACCATTATCGATCAGGCCGAATACAGCGTTTATTGGTCTGCCCAGCGCATCGTGTACTGCCGCATCCAACAATGTGCCTTTACATTTTTTTATGATTAAGGAACCCGTACCATCTCCGCCATCTGCTACGGGGAAACATTCAGTGGTAACCCCGGCCTTACTGCGCTTTAAACCTTCCTGAATAGCAAACGCTGCTGCTTCGGCATCAAGACCGTGTTTAAAAGCATTGGGGGAAACCAGGATATGCATCATACCTTCAGTTACAGGTTCACGACGTTTACAGGATTCCCATTTTTATAGGCACTCAGGTTGCCGATAGTTATCTCCATTAACCTGGCTCTTGCTTCTTTTGTTGCCCAGGCGATATGAGGTGTAATGATGCAGTTTTTCGCACCAAAAAGCGGGTTGTCCTTTGCAGGCGGTTCAACAGAAAGCACATCGAGGCCCGCTCCGGCAATTGTACCGTTGTTCAATGCTTCGGCAAGATCTTCTTCAACAATAACAGGTCCCCTTGAGGTGTTCAGCAGAAAAGCGCTGCTTTTCATTCGCTGTAAGTTCTCTTTATTGATCAGACCCTGGGTTTCAGGTGTTAAGGGGCAATGGATACTGACAACATCTGACTGCTCCAGCAGTTCGGGTATTTCTGCCCACTTAAAGTTACTGCGGTGAGCCTGATCTGTGCGGTTCCGGCTTGATCCGAGAACTTTCATCCCAAATGCCGTGGCCACATCAGCAACCTGCCTGCCTATATGGCCAAATCCGATAATCCCCATCGTTTTTCCTGTCAGTTCAACCAGCGGATAATCCCAGAAACAAAAATCGGGCGCAGAAGCCCAGCGGCCGGAGGCCACCGCATCACTATGTCGCTGCACATGCAGGCAAAGTTCCAGTAAAAGGCCAAAGGTCAGCTGCACTACAGATGGCGTGCCATAGCCTGGTACATTACTTACCGTTATCCCCCTTTCCCTGGCCATTTGGGTATCCACTATATTATAACCAGTGGCCAGAACGCCAATGTATTTTAAGTCCGGAAGATCACTTAATGCGGCTGCGTTTACCGGTGTTTTATTGGTAAATATGACATCCGCCCCTTTCGACCGTTCAACAACTTTATCTGCCGGGGTACGGTCGTATAAGGTTACTTCACCGAATTGTTTTAACCCGTCCCAGCTCATTTCCCCGGGATTCAGTGTATATCCGTCTAATATTACGATTTTCATAAATAATTTAAATAATTGATGAAGCTATCATAAACTTATATTTTTCTAAGTAGAAAAACTGCATTTGAGAACAGAAAATTCTATTATGGGCATATATAGTTGATATGTAGATGATAAATTAGTCGTGTTTCGATGTTTTGTTCCCCTTTTTCAGCCAGATGATAAAACCCGTTACGGGCAGGCCTGCAGCAATAAGGCTGGCCAAAAAGGCCAATATTTTCCCGATCGTTCCAAGTGAGCTTCCTGTATGCAGATCGTAGTTGAGCGCAATGAGTTTTGAACTAATTCCAGGAGTAGCCATGGGATCTGCTTCCATTAATAATTTGCCTGTATATTGGTCAAACCGGTATTGTTTGCGATCATACATGTGCTCTTTGGATTGATATGCAGAAACGTTTACCGTTCCGCTTTTTGCCGCTGGAAAATTATATAGAAAATAGGCAGTTTTTGGTGATTTTTCTATCGACTGCTTTAAGATCTGGTTAGCAGATGCCTTGTTAGTTTTAGTTGTATCAGAAAGTATTTTTGATTTTTTATCTGTTGTGAGCTCAAATGACCACGCAAGGCCAGTAAGGGCAATAGCCAGTAATGGAAAAAGCATATAAAACCCCAGCACATTATGAAGATCGTAATTGACTCTTTTAAATTTCCCGTTCCACTTAATGGCAAAGTTTTTCTTCAGCTGCTTTTGTTTCCATCTTTTTGGCCACCAGAGTATCAGCCCGGAGAGCAGTATTATACCAAAAAAGACAGTGGACCATTTGACAATAAAATGCCCTGGTATATCTCCCAATAACAGATTCATATGAAGGGCGAGTACAATTGTAAAGAATTCTTTGCTGGCATCTTCTTTAAAAACAACCTTTCCCGTATACGGATCAAGATAAACCTTCAGATAATAGTCATAATAATTCCAGTAGCCAGAACTGTTTTTGTTTATTTTGAAGGCGCGAAACATATAGGTTCGCTCAGGATCTTGCGATAATTCGGCCCTTGTAATCCTGTGCGATTCTCCGAGCGATTCTCTGGCAATCGAAAGAAGTGTATCGAGCGATAATTTTTCGGTTTCCGGCACATCGCTGACATAGCGCCTATCTTTGTAAACGATATCCTTGATCTCATCAGAAAAAGTATAGATTGCACCACTTATACCTAATATAAACACCACTAGCCCGGAGATGAGTCCGAGCCAGAGGTGTATTTGTGCTATGAGTTTTTTAAGTGTCAATTCCTAAAACTTAAAGGTAACACCTGCTGCAACCGTTCTCGGCAATTGAGCACTCAAGGTACCTTGGCCGGTAAAATAACGTTCATCGGTCAAGTTATCTACTTTTATGCCGATGCGATATATTGGCTTGTCATAAAACAATGTTGTAGTTACTAATGTATAGCTTGGCAATGTAAATACGCCTGTTGCCACAGAATTTCCTGTCAGATGTTTTCCAATGTAGTTTATTCCTGTTCCTAAGCCTAATCCTTTTAGATTACCGGATGGGATGGCATAACTAATCCATGAATTAATCAACGTTGCCGGACCTGCGGAAGCTGGACGCCTGCCCTCTAAAGCTACGGTCGATTTCGTAAGTTTACTATCGTTATAACTATAACCGGCGATGATGTTAAGACCATCAATAGGGTTTGCAATCAGCTCAAATTCAACTCCCTTGCTTTTCTGTGTTCCGTTTTGAACGGTAACAATATAATTGGTACCACTTACGTTCACTTCTTCTGTGCGGGTCATGTTATCAACCTCGATGTTGTAATAACTCGCGGTAAAACTGAGTCTTCCCTGAAACAGATCTGTTTTAACACCTCCTTCATACTGATTGGCCTGCTGTGCTTTCAAGGTGCCAGAAACATTGGAACCTGCTGGTTGGGTAACCGGTGGCACATTGGCAAAACCATTCATATAATTGCCAAACACCGAAATTCGATCTGGTAATATCTGGTATACAAGTCCTAACTTTGGAGATATTGCGGTTTGTTGATATTTAGAATTGACCACAATTTCATTAGTGGCCTGGTTAAGTGTGCCACGGTTCTGGAAACGGTCGATGCGCAAACTTAACATAGCCGTTAATCTATCCGTTAGGCTTAATACATCAGAAGCATAAGCGCTGTAGATATTGGCCTTGGTCGCATTTTTTGTAGGTGCAGCCGTACTGGCTGCCAATCTTGCTTCCACTGCTGCACGAGAAAGTTTTACATAATTTACATCAGCAGGATTTCGGCCGCTAACATTGTCAAATACGATGTATGGCGAATTATCATTGTTGATGGTCTGGTTCAGGTAATCGAGTCCAATAACCATCCTGTTGCGCAAACCGATAACCTTAAAATCACCGATAAAATTTTGCTGAAGATCTGTAGTGGTATTTATTGTATTCTGCAGTGAAACGTTACGTTCCAGCATCTCATCACTGGTAGCACCTCTTAAGAATGAATAGATATAAAATCCATCGGAACGGCGTGAATTAGCAGAATAAATACTCTGTGATGTCCAAGTATCAGACAATTTATAGGTAATCTGCCCTTTAATGTTCATCGTAGGGTTCTTCATGACCAGATCATTGCTGGTAAAAGAGCGTTTCCAGTCGAAGTTCAATTCTTCTGGCGTACTGGCGATGTAGGGTCTTACCCTATTGAGGAAAATTGTTGAAGGACTGGTGCCCTCCAGCGAATAGAAACCAGCAGTTAAGCTGATGTTCAGCCTTTCGCTTGCACGGTATTCCAAGGTTGGAGCAACAAAGATCGAGCGTTTAAAACCTGCATCCTGGAAACTGCCCTGATTTTGATAGGCCGCATTTAGGCGGAAAAGCAGTTTTTTATCTGCTTTTACTGGTCCATAGATATCTGCACTCAGACGGTTCAGGCCATAGCTGCCGGTGGTAAAGTTTACTTCGCCGCCCAGGGTGTCTAAAGGCTTTTTGGTAACAATATTTATCAGTCCACCAAAAGATACCACCGCGCCACCAAAAAGCGTTCCTGATGGCCCTTTAATAAGTTCAACCCGCTCTATGTTGGCAGGTTCTATTTCTCCATTGGTTTGCGCTGGAACACCATCTACAAAAGCTGCTTCGGTACGAAAACCCCTCATGGTGTAGAAAGATGCACCATCACTATTTATCCCCCTGTTGTTCTGGATCTTGTACACTCCGGGAGAATTTTTTAGCGACAGGCTGAACTCGGTTACCATTTGCTCGGTGAGCAGGGTTTTTGGAATTGTTGTATATACCTGCGGGTTTTCAAGGTTGCCCAATGGCATCTTGGCAGAAGTCGTAGTTTTCTTTACCGAAAACTTATTGGTACTTCCACCGTTTACAACGACTTCCTGTAGTTGCTGATTGCTTTCGGAAAGCGTAAAATCCTGGATGGATGTCTGCCCTTCGACAAGGGTTACCAGACGCTGCTGGGATTCCAAGCCAACATAACTGGCTATAATGGTATAACTACCACCCTTGATATCTTTAATGGTGTAATTTCCCTTCGCATCTACCTGTGCCGATTTGCCGCCCTTTATGACTACAGTTACAAATTCTGCAGGCTTTCCGTCGCTGGTTTTTACGATTCCTTTAATAACAGCGTTTCCAGCTATCTCTTGGGCAAAGCCGGTGAATTGGCCAAGTAACATGCATAGGGTAATAATGATAGTTGATGTGCGTGTTCTCTTTGGGGTACTCAGTTTGTACATATTTTTGTGATCGTTAATTGATGCCAAAATTGGTTTACAATCTTACCCGATGTGTTTGGCGACTAGTTACCGGGTTTGTTCTTTATAAGCTTGATATTCAAAGTTTCGGCAAAAGTAGGATATTAATTTGTAGTCAGTCTAAATAATAATAATATTTGCAACTTTTTTTTGGATGACAGATGATGGCTACTTGATGAGTTCTACATAATACAGCATCATCAGTCCTTCTCTTAACAAGGTATTCGGCGGGACAGCTTCTCCTGTGGAGGTCTCGCACAGTTCATTTGCGAGCATGTTCTTGAAGATTTCATTCAGGATTTTGATTTGACCCGGTTGTATATCACAGTCGGGCTTGCGCCGTATTTTAACGGCGGGATAACGGTTGCCGATGATCCTGAGTAGGAATACCTGGTCGAACGCTTTGAACGCATTCGGCCCCGCAATTTTACCGTATACTTCTTCAAATATTGTCAGGGTGTTATTCAGGATTTCCTGCTTGGGAATTGCCCGGCAGCTTTTCCGTAGTGGTGTGGGCCGGGATCGACCCGGCGACACATGAATTTTCAGTCCGTTTCCCGAAATTTACAATCCCTTAAACGGTTTGCTGGCCAGATACACCCTGAAGTCTTTAATCCTGCCCGTTTCCATATCCTGCCGCGGCAAAACTTTAATTCCGCTAATACTGGTTTGTTTCCCCAGATCAATAACGATCTGATGAGGATGTTTAGGACTGTTATCTTTCCATTGGCTATGCCAGATACTGGTATATTGAAGATCAAACACATTCTCGGATTTGCCGTCGTTACCTATCAGCTCTTCGCTGTCTGCATACACTACCTTCCACAAATTCCTTGGAATTTGCTTTCCATTTTCGTCCAGCAGTTCCAATTCGGCCATAGACGTATATGCGTCTTCAGCGAAGTTGTTTAAGGATTCAATCGCGATATACCTGCCGCCTTTTACCGGAAAAGTAAAATTTTGCCAGGAGGCGGAATTTTCCATTGCTCCGGTAAAGATCAGCTGATCTGAATTGTTGTCAAATTGCTGTCCTGCTTTACGATGATTGCTGCTGATGGCTTTAACTTCGGTAAGGCTATCGAGGATCGGTTTTTCCAGTCCCTGTAAACGCGGAGCAACAGGGCGGTGAAGATCCAGAACGACTACGTCGTTCTTTCCTGCATTTAGCCACACGCCCGGAACATACATGGTTTGAGTAGGGCCAATATGCCAGTAACGCCCAAGGCAATGACCATTGATCCAAACCACCCCTTTTTTGAACGACCGCATATCCAGGTAAAAATCATTTTTGTTTTTAGCGGTAAAAGTGCCCTTGTAAAAAGCCGGTTCGTTCAGTTTGCCAGCCGTTCCCAGAGGTTGATATTTAAAAGCCGGATTTCCTTCTCCCAAAGGAATCGAATAATGTTTCCATCCTTTCAGCTGCGATTTCGATGTATTGGAAATGCGGTAAACCTCGCCCTGCAGTCCTTTACGATCGTGCATGTAATCTCCATAGTTTACACGGCCCATCGCTTCTACCACTATGCGGAGTCTGGTATTTTTGGCTAAGGCAGGAATGTCGATGCTGTGCTCATTTTTCATTCTGTTCAACACACCGATGAGCTTCTGATCCAGGTAAACTTCTGCATAATCGTGAACTTCCGTAAGATCAAGCGTACTTTTTGTACCGGCACCCAGGGTGGTTTCGTAGGCCATCATTCCATAGCCCTGGTTCAGATCTTCCATGTACAGCGTCGTATCAGAAAGTATAGGTTTACCCAATTGCTGGAGGACAGGAGCAACGGAAGTAAGGTTAAATGCTGCAATCTTTTGAACAGGAATATCGGCAGGCACATCTGGCAATACTTCTCCGGGTTGAAGGTGTTTTTTAAGCATATCCCGCAATGCATAGAACTTTGCGTTGGCCGATCCGTTTTCACTGATCGGTGCGTCGTAATCATAACTGGAGGTTTCTGGTAAATAGGGTTGACAATTGGCCCCTGCCCATAAGCCGAAAGAGGTTCCGCCGTGGATCATATAGATACTGAATGAGGCTTTCTGCTGCAGCATCCAGTCGAGTTCTTTCACCATGCGGTCACTGGGCCCGGTATGATGGGCATTGCCCCAGGAATCAAACCAGCCAGGATAGTATTCGCCGCACATCAAGGGGCCGTCTGGCTGAACTTCACGCAATGCTTTAAAACCTGCTTCAGGGTTGCTGCCAAAATTGACCACTGCGAAAAGTTCTTTCTGTACATCGTTTTTCAACTGTACAACTCCGTCGCAGGTGAAAAATGGAACTTCAAATTTAGCTTCTTTCAGGTAGTCTCTGAGCTTTAAGAGGTAATCTCTATCGGTTCCGTAACTACCGTATTCGTTCTCTACCTGTACCATCAAAATAGGACCGCCATGCGTGATTTGCAATGGGCTGAGTACGCGTCCGACTTCTTTCAGATATAAACGGCTACGTTCTAAATAATATGGATCCTGTGTACGCAGTTTAAGGTCCTTCTTTTGAAGCAGCCACCATGGAAAACCGCCAAACTCCCATTCGGCACAGGAGTAAGGCCCCGGACGTAAAATCACATACAATCCCTCCTCCTGGGCTATTTTACAGAATTCCGCAGCATCGGCCTGTCCTTCCCAGGTGAATTTACCGGGCGTAGTTTCGTGAAAGTTCCAGAACAGGTATGCGCAAACGGTATTCAGGCCGACCGCTTTGACCATTTTTAAACGCTGCCTCCAGTATGCTTTTGGAATTCTGGCAAAATGCAGCTCTCCGCAACGAATTACATATGGTTTACCATTTAAGACGAAGGATTCTTTGGTGATCTTGAAAGGAGCTTCTGCTTCCTGTGCAGAGACCGATGTGGTAAAGGATCCCGCTAGTATCAAAAATAATAAACCTATTAGCTGCTTTTTCATAACTGAGTAATGGTAAAACATGAACATTTTGTACAATGCTAATCAAAAAAAGAAGAAATAAAATAGGCAAAAATCAAACAAACGATTGCAGTGGGCAGAACAATCGTTTGTTTGATTTTCAGCATGGTTCAGGGCCTGTTCTGCAGAGTTTTTTACCGCATTTTTTAATTAGTTTCGGTCTTTTTGAAATGAAAACCCTAACAATTTTATGCGAAAAATCACGTGTTTGCTTTTGCTTGTAATCCCTTTGAATCTTTTGGCGCAGCAGTTTAAACCGGTACAGGAGCTCATGAAGCGACGGACACCATGGTTAACAAATCATGTTATTTTTAAACAGCTAAAAAGTGACCAGAAGGACTTGTTTGAATTGAAGAGCATTGGAAACAAACTGGTCATTAGCGCTTCCGGCCCCAACGCTGCGGCAGTTGGTTTGAACTGGTACTTAAAATACTATTGTAACCGCTCCATGTCGCACATGGGCGACAATCTGGCCCCGATGGATTCAATTCCCCTTGTAAGGGAAGTGGTACGCGTAGAGGCGCCGGCAAAATACCGGTATGCGTTGAATTACTGCACCTACAACTACACGATGAGCTTTTATGACTGGAAGGATTGGGAGCATGAGCTGGACTGGATGGCTTTAAATGGAGTTAACATGATGCTTACAGTTAATGGTATGGAAGCAGTGTGGCAAAATACGCTGAAACAGATCGGTTATTCTGATCGGGAAATCAACGATTTTTTAGTAGGGCCTGCGTATACAGCATGGTGGCTGATGGGAAATATACAAGGCTGGGGAGGTCCGATGCCTCAAAGTCAAATCGATGGCCGTAAAGCTCTGCAGCAAAAAATGATGGCAAGGATGAAGGAACTTGGCATAGCACCGGTATTACAGGGCTTTTATGGAATGGTTCCGGCCTCTTTAAAAGAAAAAAGCAACGCGCAGATCATCGATCAAAAAACCTGGGGTGCGTTTAAGCGCCCGGACATTTTGGTTCCGGGCCGGGCCGACTTCTCCAGAATAGCAGGAATATATTACAAGGAACTTAAAAAAACATACGGTAAAGACATTCGGTTTTTCGCAGGCGATCCTTTCCATGAAGGCGGTATAACCGAAGGCATAGATTTAAAGGCGGCAGGCAGATCTATTCAGCAGGAGATGCAAAAGAGTTTCCCCGGATCGACATGGGTACTTCAGGGCTGGCAGGATAATCCTAAACAGCAAATGCTGGATGGACTTGATAAGTCTCATGTGCTGGTACAGGAACTATTTGGTGAATTTACCAATAACTGGGAGAAAAGAAACGGTTACGATGCTACGCCATTTATCTGGGGTATAGTGAACAATTTTGGCGAAAGACCGGGTTTGTATGGGAAGCTGCAACGCTTTGCGGACGAGGTAGACCGGATCAGCAAAGGGCCGTATAAGGAAGTGTTTAAAGGTGTGGGGATCTTACCGGAAGGACTCAATAATAACCCTCCTGTATATGACTTGATGTTAGAACTGGGATGGAGAAAAGACCACGTTGATGTTAAAAGCTGGCTGAACAACTATACCAGGTATCGATATGGTAGTTCAGATTCCCATATTGATCTTGCCTGGCAGGGTTTCCTTGAGACCATTTATCAAAGCATTCCGGGTTATCAGGAAGGTGCAAGTGAATCGGTATTTTGCATTCGTCCTGCGCTGGATTCCAAACCGGCCTCACGATGGGGGACCCGTGTAAGAACCTATGATCTTGCGAAATTTAAAGAAGCGGCCCTTGAATTTGCAAAAGCAGCACCTGAATTTAAACATTCGGACACCTATCAGATTGACCTGATCAATGTATTCAGACAAGTTTTGGCCAATGAGGGGGAACAGGTTTTTGAGGCGATGGTTAAGGCTTACAATGAGAAAAACACCGAACAGTTTACCAAAGTATCTGCTCAGTTTCTCGACATGATCCGTCTAACCGATGACCTGCTGTCTGCTAACCCCTACTACCGGTTAAACACTTACAAAACCCAGGCTTTAAGTTTGGGAAAAACGGAAGAGGAGAAAAAGCTAAACATCAGGAACGCCATGATGCTGATCACTTATTGGGGAGAAAACATTCCGGCAGAGGATAACCTGCATGAATATGCGTATAAAGAATGGGGAGGGTTAATGAAGGATTATTACCTGGTAAGGTGGGAAATGTATATCCATCATTTACAAACTATACTTCAGGGAAAAACTACGCAGGCTCCCGACTTTTTCTGGTGGGAGCGCGCATGGGTTGAACGAAATATGGAGATCAAAGGGGAGACCGGGGTCAGGCCTTTAGACCAGGTAGTTGCTGATATTCTAAAATTGAAAACAGGTGTTCAATGATCACCTGGCAGAATTCATCTTTGGCCAGATTTTCATCATCTAAGATGACAACAGGTATATTGTACCTTCTAAGCTGTTCAATCTGCTTTGACGGTACAATAGGCTTGCTGACCGCAAGCAGAACACCATCTACCCTTAGGTTCTTCATATTGTCCAGGATTTGCCGCTCCTGCTCGGGTTTCCTAAGCGACTGAGCAAAAATTACATGGTAATTTTTATTGCGCGAATAGCGCTCAATTTTACTGAGAAGTGCGCAGTAAAATGCTTCTGCGATATCTGGCAGCACTACTCCTATGGTGTAGGTTCTACCCTGCTTGAGGAGTACCGCATTTTGGTTGGGATGATAGTTTAGTTCT
>DATFQH010000169.1:0-43836 GCA_035264385.1 Pedobacter sp. | reverse complement strand
CATACTGCCATGGGCTGGGAGATCAATGCCGGCAGCTTTTATAATATCATCAAACAATTTGCCGCCTATCCTAACATCAGGCAGCTAATGATTACAGAGAACGGCGCAGCCTACCATGATAAGCTAACAGAAAGCGGTGTACATGATGCTGAACGCATTGAATATTTTCAGCTATATCTGGAATCCTTATTAAAGGCCAGACGTGAAGGCCTGAATATAACTGGCTATATGGCCTGGACGCTGATGGATAACTTTGAATGGGCTGAAGGATTCAATGCCCGCTTTGGTTTGGTACATGTAGACTTCAAGACCCAGCAACGTACTGTCAAGGACTCGGGTTACTGGTTTCAGGACTTCCTAAAACACTAAAACAGCCTTTAAAACCAATTGAGGCTTTTTTCGTATATTTATAGATTCAAAACCATCTTCCTATGGACAAAATCGTAATATTTGAAACCTTTTATAATCCCATTGAAGCAAGTATCGTTAAATCTCGTTTGATAGATAGCGGTGTACAATGTTTTCTTTCCGACGAGCATATGATGGTTGTCAATCCGTTGTATAATCAGGCACTTGGGGGCGTAAAGCTCCATCTTTTTGAAAGAGATGCGCTTCTGGCGAGGCAAATACTCGAAGATGAAAACGTACAGCTCCCGATAGAAGAACTGGAAAGCAATACAGTGACTTGCCCGGAGTGCAGTTCCAATCATGTAGGTTATGTACAGGCCACAAAGAACCGCTTTTCAATCCTTACCATGTTGATCTCCTTCGTCTTTCTTCTTTTTCCTTTTTATGCCAGGAAGACACATCACTGCTTTAACTGTGAAAATGAATTTTAATCAACATTGCATAAAAAAAACGCATGGTTAAATGGCCATGCGTTTTTTTATAATATGCAATGTTGATTACGCTTTTTTGGCAGCAGCTTCTCTGCGGATGATGTTTAATGCGCCACCTGCTTTGAACCATTCGATCTGCTGTGCATTATAACTATGGTTTACAGAAATCTCATCTTTTGTGCCGTCTGCATGATTCAGCACCAGTGTCAGCGGAACATTAGGTGCAAATGTAGTTAAGCCGTTGATGTCCACTACATCATCTTCCAGAATCTTCTCATAATCATCCTTATGTACAAAAGTAAGCGCAAGCATACCCTGTTTTTTCAGGTTAGTCTCATGGATACGGGCAAAAGATTTTACCAGTACCGCACGTACACCCAGGTGACGTGGCTCCATAGCGGCATGCTCACGGCTTGAACCTTCTCCGTAGTTTTCATCACCCACTACAAGTGAGCCCAGACCTGCGGCCTTATAGGCACGTTGTGTTGCAGGAACCGGACCATATTCGCCGGTCAGTGTATTCTTAACGAAGTCGGTTTTTTCATTATAAAAATTCACCGCACCGATCAGCATATTGTTAGAAATATTGTCCAAATGACCACGGAACTTCAGCCATGGGCCAGCCATGGAGATGTGATCAGTAGTACATTTTCCTTTTGCCTTGATCAGTAATTTCAGACCCTTCAGGTCAGTGCCTTCCCATGAGGCGAAAGGGTCAAGCAGCTGAAGCCTGTGAGAAGTAGGGGAAACCAATACTTCTACGCCACTACCATCGGCAGCAGGCTGCTGGTATCCCGCATCTTCAACTGCAAAACCATTGGTCGGCAATTCATAACCAGTAGGCTCATCCAGTTTCACCTGCTCACCCTTGTCATTGGTCAGGGTATCTGTAAGGGGGTTGAAGCTTAGGTCACCGGCTATAGCCAGGGCAGTCACCAGTTCAGGTGAGGCTACAAAAGCAAATGTATTCGGGTTACCATCCGCACGTTTTGCAAAGTTCCTGTTAAAGGAGTGAACGATGGTGTTTTTTTCTTGTTTCTCTGCACCAACCCTGTCCCACATACCAATACACGGTCCGCAAGCATTGGTAAATACTTTGGCACCAATACTCTTGAACACATCCATAAAACCATCACGCTGAATGGTGTAGCGGATCTGCTCTGAGCCTGGATTGATACAATATTCCGCCCTGGTGATCAATCCTTTTTCTGAAACCTGTCTGGCGATACTGATCGCACGGGAGATATCCTCGTATGAAGAGTTGGTACAAGATCCGATCAGGCCTACATCAATTTTAGTGGGCCATCCGTTCGCTTCAGCCACTTCCTTCATTTTAGAAATAGGTGTAGCAAGATCCGGTGTAAAAGGGCCGTTTAAATAAGGCTCCAGTTCAGACAGGTTGATCTCGATCAGCTGATCAAAATATTTCTCAGGATCAGCATATACTTCTGCATCACCGGTTAAGTGTTCCTTAATTGCATTGGCGGCATCAGCTACCTCCGCTCTTTCAGTAGCACGCAGGTAACGTTCCATACTTTCGTCATAACCAAAAGTAGAAGTAGTAGCACCGATCTCGGCACCCATATTACAAATGGTTCCTTTACCAGTACAGCTCATACTCGTTGCGCCTTCGCCAAAATATTCAACAATCGCTCCGGTACCACCTTTTACAGTCAGGATGCCCGCTACTTTCAGAATCACATCTTTAGCCGATGTCCAGCCATTTAGCTTTCCTGTTAATTTGATGCCGATCAGCTTCGGGAATTTCAGCTCCCATGGCAATCCGGCCATCACATCACAGGCATCAGCACCGCCCACACCGATCGCTACCATACCCAGGCCACCTGCGTTTACGGTATGCGAGTCAGTACCGATCATCATTCCACCTGGAAAGGCATAATTTTCCAGTACCACCTGGTGAATAATGCCAGCACCCGGTTTCCAGAAACCGATGCCATATTTATTTGAAACTGAAGCGAGGAAATCAAAAACTTCCTTGCTTTCCGTATTTGCAGCAGGTAAATCTATTTCAGCCCCATTTTTTGCAGTGATCAGGTGATCGCAATGAACTGTAGAAGGAACAGCCACTTTAGGTCTGCCAGCCTGCATAAATTGTAATAAAGCCATTTGAGCAGTGGCATCTTGCATGGCCACACGGTCAGGAGTAAAATCTACATAGTCAGTACCCCTTACATAAGCGGTGCTTGCATGTCCATCCCAAAGGTGGGTATAAAGTATTTTTTCTGAAAGTGTTAAAGGTCTGCCTACTAATTTACGTGCCGCCTCAACTCGGGGGCCAAAGTTTGCATACACCTTTTTGATCATTTCTATATCAAAAGCCATTGATAATAAAGGTTAAAAGGGTAAGAATTTTATAATTTGTAGCGAATTTACAAAAAAAAACAGGCGTGGGTCATCATCTGGAGATCATTATATTATTTATACCTATTCTAAATAAATGGATACTTTTTGCTGTAGTTAATCCAGGCAAGGCTTAAGCGTCCATAACTGGACAGTATAGTTCATTTACGGACACCCTTTAAATTGAACTTTCATATAAATAATTGAAATACAGTGAATTATCAGTTTTGATTATTCTGGCCTGCACTTGGCTCAACAGGCCATGTCAGAGCGATACAAACCGGTAACCGAGTTGCGTAAAATGCTCCAGCATCAGGGGTAGAGCATATTTTAAGCGGTCAAAGGCCTTTAGGCTGTCGTGAAATACGACGATGGATCCGCTACCGGTATGTTTTATCACATTATGAAGGCATTTGTCAGGAGCCAGGTCAATATCGAAGTCCCCGCTCAGCACATCCCACATAATGACCTGTATGTTAGGCTGCAGGCTGCGGAGCCTTGTTATCTGTGACTTTTTTATCCTGCCGTAAGGTGGGCGAAATAAGTTTGTTTTGGTTAGTTCCTGACATTTTTGAAAGTTTTTTAGGTATATTTCGTCCGGAGTATCCCAGCCCTTCAAATGATTGAAGGTATGATTTCCGATGGAATGACCTGCGTTCTTTATATCTTCAAAAATATCAGGATGCTTGTAAATATTATCTCCAATACAGAAAAAAGTGGCTTTGGCATTATAACTTTTTAGAGTTTCTAGTGCGAAGTCTGTAACATCGGGTATAGGTCCATCGTCAAAGGTTAAATAAATAACTTTTTCGTTCCGGTTTTTATGCCAGGTAAGCGACGGATAATACCATCTTAAAAAAAATGGAGATTTTATCAGGTACATGTTCAAACTTAGAAAAAAAAGACGTTTGTTGTACCCGAAAATTTACAAAATGAATAGGTTGTTTATGTTAATATTGTGAAATTTAAATTATGAAAAAAATCGCCCTTAACGGTTTAGTATCCAGGCTTACCTTAATACTTTCTCTAGTGTTTCTTGCGGGGTTTATACAAAATGCTTCTGCTCAGGAAGTAATTACTTTACGGCAAGCCATTGATGAAACACTCAATAATAACCTGCAGGTGAAGCAATCTAAGTTCAGTGAGGAGCTTGCGGGTGAAGACTTCAGGCAATCAAAGTTGGCGATCTACCCGAGTTTGAATGCTTCTGCCAATCAAAACATGGGATGGGGGCGTAATAACCTTGGTAATTCCGGTGTTTTCGAAAATACGCAGAATTATAGTTTCAGTCCGGGTGCAAACCTAAGTGTAGACCTGTTCAACGGCTTTGCCAAACTGAATCAAATCAGGCAAAATAAAATTCTCCTGGATGCAGGGAAAGCCAACACCGATAAAATCAAGAACGACCTCATCCTTCAGGTTATCACTTCTTACATGCAGATACTGTATAATAAAGATTTCCTGGTAGCTGCTAAACAGCAACTATCGGTAGCTCAACAGCAGTTAAACCAACAGCAGGAGCTTCTTGACGTCGGTAATAAGACCCTGGCTGATCTTGCTGAATCAAAGTCGCAGGTTGCAACTGCCGAACTGGATGTGACTACGGCAGAGAACTCATTAACCATATCTTACCTTACGCTCGCACAGCTGATGGATATTCCCTCCTCGACAGTATATGTGGTGCAGGCACCCGACATTTCAAGTTTTAGTGGTACAGGCGCAGTTTACAACCCTGAAGAGGTTTATAGTGAGGCATTAGGTCTTTTCCCGGATATTAAGCTGGCTGCACTGCAAACTGCTGTAGCAAAAAAGAGCATCGATATTGCTAAAGGCAACCTTTATCCGAGACTGTCTTTGAGCGGTAGCTACGGATCTTTTTACAACTATAATTATAACGTGGCTGCGGGATTTGAAAATGCTGCTTTGTGGAATCAGATCAGCAATAATGTATCAAAAGGAGTTGGCATGGGCTTGAGTATACCGATTTTCAACGGGCTTCAGGCAAGAATCAACGTAAAGAAAGCGAGGATTAACTATCTTCAGAGCCAAGCCGATGAGCAACTTGCCAAAAATAACCTTAACAAGATTGTTTACCAGGCGGTAGCAGACCTAAAAGCCGCACAAAGTACTTTTGAATCTACCTCTAAAACATTTGCTGCACGTAAAGAGTCTTTTTCAGTGATCGAACAGCGTTACAACGTAGGCCTGGTGAATGCGCTGGATTACAGTACATCACAGACCAATAGGAACAGAGCAGAAATAGATATGATCAGGGCCAAATACGACTTATTATTTAAGGCAAAGGTGATAGATTATTATCTCGGTAAACAAATTGAATTTTAAAAATGCTGAGCCGAAACGCAACAAAATAAATACCCTTAAATAAAACAATAGATGAAACTAAAAACCATATTAATTATAGTAGGTGTTCTGATCGTACTGGTGGCGGTTGCGAAATTTACCGGTTTAATAGGCGGAGAGAAGGCCGAAAAGGTAACGGTCGAGAAAGCTGGAAAGCGGAACGTTATTGAAACCGTTACCGCCAGTGGTAAAATCCAGCCGGAGACGGAAGTAAAACTCAGCTCTGAAGTGTCTGGTGAAGTTACCGAACTGCTGGTAAAGGAAGGTGATGTGGTAAAAAAAGGACAACTCCTGATGAAGGTGAGACCAGATGTGCTAAAGTCGGGCTATGATAGGGCTATCGCGTCCAATAGTTCTCAGAGAGCAAGTGTCGCTGCTTCTCAGCAGGTATTGCAACAAAATCAGGCCAACTTTGTAAACGCAGAAGCAACTTACAAGCGTAACGTAGAACTGTTCAATAAGAAGGTGATCTCTGTCTCAGAGTTCGACGCGGCAAAGGCGGCTTACCTTACAGCCAAAACCAATCTGGGCAGATCGAAAGAAGATTATACCGCAGCTAAATTTCAGTTGGCGCAGACCGGTGCCAATGTTCAGGAAGCAAGCGCAAACCTGGCAAAAGCCACTATCTTTGCTCCGGTTGATGGCGTCATCTCCAAGCTTTCAGTTGAACTGGGCGATCGTATTCTGGGAACAGCCCAAATGGCGGGTACAGAGATCATGCGAATCTCCAATCTGACGTCAATGGAAGTAAACGTTGATGTAAATGAAAATGACATCAACAGAGTAAATGTCAATGACAATGCGGTAATAGAAGTAGATGCCTTTGCCGACAAGAAATTCAAAGGTATCGTTACCGAGATCGCAAGCTCCTCAAAAGATGTTGGTACCGTAACCTCTACCGATCAGGTAACCAACTTCAATGTTAAAGTGCGGATCCTGGCAGAATCTTACAGCAACCTTACCCAGGGAGCCAAAGATCTTCCTTCGCCCTTCAGACCCGGTCTTAGCGCCACGGTAGACATAGAAAGCGAATCTCTCAACGGGCTTGCGATTCCTATCCAGTCCGTTTTTACCGGCGATATGAAGGCCAAACAGGGCCCCGGAGACAACAGCGGGGATGACGATCAGCAAAAATCGAAGCTCACAGACAAAACCGTTAAACAATATGTCTATATCTATAACAACGGGACGGTAAAAAAGACAGAAGTAACTACAGGTATCCAGAATGATCAGTATATCATCATTAAATCCGGTATTAAGGCCAATCAGGAAATAGTAACAGGTCCTTACTCTGCCATTCAGAACCGATTGAAAGACGGTGCCAAAGTAGAAAAAACAACTAAAGATCAACTGTTTGCCGCGCCTAAATAAAAAGTAAACAGCCGCACTCATTTTAAATAAGTAAATTGCCCCGGTTTTAAAACAAAGAACCGGGGTTTTTTATTTATTCACTATGGTACCTAAAGTTGCAATGATAGGTGGCGGTAGCTGGGCTACTGCGATCGTCAAAATGCTTTCAGATAATTTTACCGCGAAGGAGGTTTATTGGTGGATGCGCAATACTGAGGCGATAACACACCTGCAGAAATACAAACATAACCCCAACTACCTGAGCTCAGTAGAGATCAGGATCCCTGAGGAAAACATTTCAAATGACCTGGCACAAATCATCAGCCTGGCCGATTATATCGTACTCAACGTACCCGCTGCTTTCCTGAAGGAAACCCTGCAGGGCATTACAGCCGCGCAGCTTAAGGGCAAAAAGATCATTTCTGCGATTAAGGGCATCGTGCCCGATGAAAACATGATCATCGGAGAATTTCTCAACACCCGATACGAAGTAGCGCTGGAAGATATACTGGTCATCAGCGGACCGTGCCATGCAGAAGAAGTCGCGCTGGAAAAACTTTCCTACCTCACCATCGCATGTATCGATACCGATCTGGCAGTTGCATTTGCCAGCCTGATCAGCACACGCTACATCAAAACAAATGTATCAGATGATATTTTTGGTACAGAGTATGCTGCGGTGCTGAAAAATATCTATGCAGTCGCCAGCGGAATCTGTCATGGAGTCGGCTATGGCGATAACTTCCAGGCCGTACTGATTTCGAATGCCATCCGCGAGATCAAACGATTTGTAGACGCCGTGCACCCTATTTCCAGAGACATTAAAGAATCCGCCTACCTGGGCGACCTGCTGGTAACAGCCTACTCGCAGTTTAGCCGTAACCGTACTTTTGGCAACATGATTGGCAAAGGTTATACGGTAAAATCAGCACAGCTGGAAATGAATATGATTGCAGAAGGATATTACGCCGCCAACAGCATGCATCATGTAAATAAGAAATATAAGGTAGATATGCCCATCAGCAGGGCAGTATATGCCATCCTCTATGAAAAGCACTCACCTCACATTGAAATGCGCCTGCTCACAGAGCAGTTAAACTAAATAAAAAAGCTCCCGGCGATTATTCCCGGGAGCTTTTTGTTTATGTTGTTACTGGTAGTTAAGACCTGCGTTTTCTATCACTGCCGCCTTCACGTCTTCCGGCACCGCTTCCGCCTCTGTCTTCACGGCTTCTTCCCGAGAAATCTCTGAAACCACCACCGCTGTTTCCGCCTTCACGTCTTCCTGAACCACCGCCATAGCTTTTTCTCTCGCCGCCTTCACGTCTTCCACCGCCATAACCACCGCCGCCGCTTCTTCTCTCGCCACCGCCAGAACTGCTCCGGCTGCGTCCGCCGCCATCACCATCAGCAGTCTTTTCGATCCTTACACCACGGTTGTTGAACTCAACACCTTTGAAGTTGTTAAGCAAAGAGTCAGCGGTATCATCCATTACTTCGATGAAAGAATAGACACCTTTTAAATCGATTTTACCAACTGCTTTTCCGCTGATCTTTCCGTTGTTGCAAACAAAAGACAACAAATCACCCCTGGTGAAATCATCCACAGACCCGAGGTTGATGAAAAACCGGGTATACCCTTCACTTCCTCTTGATGGTCTGTCTCCACGTTCACCACGCTCACCTCTTTCTCCGCGCTCGCCACGGTCATCCGCAGAAGCATTCAGGTCAGGTGCATTTTTGTAATACTCCAAAAAGCGGTTAAACTCCAGGGAAGCAAAACGTTTGATCACTTCTTCTTTGCTCAGTTCAGTAAATTCGTCCATGATGCGCGGTATATACTGCTCAATCTGAGCCTCATTTACCTCTACATTGTGAACCTTATGAACAAGGGCAAATAATTGTTTTTCGCATACATCAAAACCAGTAGGCAGATCAGCTTTGGTAAATTTCTTACCAATGATGCGCTCTATCTGACGGATCTTGCCAATTTCCTTAGTGTTTACGATACAGATAGAAATACCCGTTTTACCAGCACGGCCGGTACGGCCACTACGGTGGGTATAACTTTCAATTTCGTCCGGCAATGAATAATTGATTACGTGCGTCACATTGTTTACGTCGATACCACGTGCAGCCACGTCGGTAGCGATCAGCAATTGCATATGACGGTCGCGGAAACGCTGCATCACCTTATCACGCTGCTGCTGAGAAAGATCTCCGTGTAATGCGTCGGCATTGTAACCATCTTTGATCAAATGCTCAGCTACATCCTGCGTGTCCAGTTTGGTCTTGCAAAATACAACCGCGAAGATCTCAGGATTGAAATCCACAATACGTTTCAAGGCAGCATATTTATCTCTTGCACGTACCGTATAGTACTCATGCTCGATATTTACGTTACCCGTGTTTTTGGTACCCATGGTCAGCTCAACAGGAGAGTCCATGTAATTTTTAGCTATCCTTCTAACCTCAGGAGGCATAGTAGCGGAGAATAACCATGTTTTTTTGTCGTCAGGAGTGGTAGACAAAATGTCGTTGATGTCTTCCTGGAAGCCCATGTTCAGCATTTCATCAGCTTCGTCAAGTACTACATATTTCACATTGGTGAAATCTATAGCCTTACGGCCTATGATGTCTAACATGCGGCCCGGTGTAGCCACTACTATCTGTACACCGATTCTAATTTCACGCAGCTGCTGCATAATGTTTGCGCCACCGTAAACGGCAACGACATTAGCACCAGAAATGTTTTTTGAGAAATTTTTGATGTCGCTCGTAATCTGCAAGCAAAGCTCTCTTGTCGGGCATAGAATTAGTGCCTGTGGCTTATTGCTTTTAAAGTCGATCAATTCTAACAGAGGTAAACCGAATGCGGCTGTCTTTCCTGTTCCTGTTTGGGCCAAACCAACAAAATCGTTATTGCCCTCTAACAGCACAGGAATACTTTGTTCCTGAATAGGAGTAGGCGTTTCGAAACCTAAATCCTTTACGGCATTAACAACGTCATCACTTATCCCCAATTTACTAAATGGGTTTATCATGTAAAATAATTTATTAAGCCGCAAAGGTACGGTTAATAATTGGTATTTTACAGAAGCGTAACTAAATAAAAATGAGGTGATTAATTATCTCAGTCGATCGGCCGATCGCAGTAATTGTTCATCTTTCCGGATTCCGCGGATCGCAAGTACACAAAACACCAAGGTGAAAAGCGGCAGAAAGGTTCCTGCTGTCAGAACCCGCCCTTTCAATCCTCCTGGCAACTGCTGTCCGTTCAGCGCACACAATACAATTAAAACGACAATGGAAAGCATGCCGGCGATAATGATATTTTTTTGAATATTCCGGTTTCTGAAGGAAAAGATAGCAGCAAAACAAAGCAGGGCGGCGATGCCGTTTAAGGCCAGGGGCGCAATTTCTATGTCTGCCACATAACCAGTTCCTGTTCCAGACTTAATTTCCTGACGGTTTCCGCTGGTATATACACTATATTCAGTGCTGCCTGCATTTGTAGTTGCAAGCGGCAGAAAAAACAGAAATATCAGCGTTATAACCGCTAAAAGCAACCAAACGGACTGGATTCTTTGTATCATATCAATTCCATAATTTTAGCAAAGATATTAAAAGACAGAAACTAACCAATCCAAAAACAGATTAAGAATACTAGATTTGTAATATTGAATACGCAGCGTTACTTTATTGAACTCTCCTACAACGGCACCGGATACCACGGCTGGCAGATCCAGCCAAATGCGATTACGGTACAGGAATGCCTGGATAAGGCCCTGTCTACTTATTTCCGGCAAGTTGTAACTTCACTCGGCTGCGGACGTACAGATGCCGGGGTTCACGCCACTCAGTTTTATGCACATTTTGACCTGACAGACAACAATATGGATGCGGTTCGCTCGGTGACGGGGATCAATTCATTGCTCCCCTATGGGATCGCAGTGAAGCGTGTTTTTGAAACCACCTCCCATGCCCATGCCCGTTTTAATGCCACAGAAAGAGCCTATCATTACCACATCCACTTCCATAAAGACCCCTTTAAACTCGATCGCTCATGGCTGTTTAAAGGAGAGCTGGATGTTGATGCCATGAATGAAGCAGCAGCCACCCTGCTGAATTATACCGATTTTTCCTGCTTCAGCAAGTCAAATACACAAACTTTTACCAACAATTGCAAAATTACCGAAGCATTTTTTACGCAACAGGCAGACGGATTGCAATTTACTATACGAGCCGATCGTTTTTTAAGAAATATGGTACGGGCCATTGTCGGTACATTGGTCAGGATCGGTAAAAAAGAAATCGGCCTGGATCAGTTTCAGGAAATCATTGTGAGCGGGAACAGGAGCAATGCAGGGCAATCTGTCCCTGCATGCGGGTTATACCTGGTCAGCGTAATCTATCCATTTGTAAAATAACTATGTCAAAAATAACCGGAGACGCGATTAATATAGGGCTATTGAAAAGGGTTTTTCAATATGTAAAACCGTATAAACGCATATTTATATGGGCGGTGGTGCTAACCATTTTGCTTGCGCTGATCGCCCCTGTGAGGCCTTTCCTGATCCAGTATACGTTAGACAACTATATCATGAAAGGCAACAATTCAGGCCTGCTTTCCATGACCATACTGATGCTCGTTCTGCTGGTACTGCAGGCAGCGATCCAGTTTAGCCATACTCTGCTTACCAATACGCTGGGTCAGTCTGCCATCCGCGACCTCAGGATCAACGTATTCAATCACATCACAAAACTGCGGTTAAAATACTTCGACAACACGCCCATAGGGCAGCTCATCACCCGGACCGTTTCAGATCTGGAAACCATTGCCGAAATCTTTTCCGAAGGCCTTATCGTCATCATAGGAGATATCCTGATGGTGATCGTCATCATCGGCGTAATGGTCTATAAAGACTGGGCGCTCACACTGGTAGTACTGCTGCCAATGCCGCTCCTGATCATTGCCACCTCTATATTTCAGAAATCGATAAAATCTGCTTTTCAGGAAATCAGAACCGAGGTATCCAATTTGAATACCTATCTGCAGGAACACATTACAGGCGTGTCAATTATCCAATATTTTGCCAGGGAAGAACAGGAATACAAAAAATTTATAAAGATCAATTCACGCTACCGTGATGCCAACATCCGATCAAACTGGTATTATTCCATATTTTTTCCGGTTGTAGAAATCATCTCTGCCATGTCGCTGGGTTTGCTGGTATGGTTTGGCGCAAAGAGTATCCTGGCCAATCCACTGGTCATCACTCCCGGAACAATTGCCGAGTTTATACTCTACATCAGTATGCTGTTCAGACCCATCCGTGAGCTTGCAGATAAATTCAATACACTTCAAATGGGTATGGTAGGTGCCGAACGCGTTTTCAAAGTCCTCGATACAGATGAGGTTACGGAAAACAAAGGCATCCATACCCCCGAAAAAATGGAGGGTGCAATTTCTTTTAAAAATGTATGGTTTGCCTACAATGATGAAAATTATGTACTAAAAGATATTTCATTTGAGGTGCCGGCAGGCAAGACCATTGCGCTGGTGGGCGCAACGGGTGCTGGAAAGTCTTCTACCATTAATATTCTGAACCGCTTTTATGAAATCCAGAAAGGTACAATTACCGTTGACGGCATAAAAATCCAGGATTATGAACTCAATTTTCTAAGGAGCAATATTGCTACTGTGCTGCAGGACGTATTCCTTTTTTCAGATACCATATACAACAATGTAACCCTCAATAATCCCGGGATCAGCATGGAACAGGTGGTCGATGCGGCAAAAAAAGTGGGCGCACACGAGTTCATTGAAAGATTACCGGGTGCATACCAGTACAATGTAATGGAACGGGGCGCAACATTGTCAGCCGGGCAGGCGCAGCTCATTTCATTTATCCGTGCGCTGGTCTACAATCCCTCTATTCTGGTACTGGACGAAGCTACTTCATCGGTAGATACAGAAACCGAGATCCTGATACAGCGGGCCATAGAAAACCTCATGAAAGGCCGTACTTCTATTGTCATTGCCCACCGCTTGTCTACCATTCAAAAAGCCGATAAAATCCTGGTACTCGACAAGGGTGAGATCAAGGAGATGGGAACACACCAGCAATTGCTGAAACTGAACGGTTATTACAAAAAATTGTACGATCTGCAATTCAATTCTACCGGAATTACCACTGCTTAAGCAAAAAGAATGCTGCTGGCGAAGTCAGGAAGTACCTTTGCCTGACCTGCCTGCTACCTTGCTGTTACTGACTGCGCTATGACAGCACGGTGAGTCCGCCATGAGTCCGCCTTTTTACTGGGAAAAGGCGGACTCACCGTGGACTCATGGTGGACTCATGGCGGACTCACTACCTACGAGGTAGCGCCCAGTTATAGACTTAACTTAATTGAACCAATTGTGGAAATAGCGACAGAATCTTTAGTGCTGTTTCCCTGTATTCTTCAGGTGCATGATTTCGTCAAACTGTACTTTGGCCACAGGGTAGTGTGTGAGGCTTTGTCTTACTTGGGATATTTTTTGATAAGCAGCAAAAGATATTTTTGCCGGAACAGGATTGGACAAGTAAAGCCTGCAATTCTCGCGAAGTACCTCAAGTTTATCAAATTGCTCCATATGGTTGTAAAAGGCAGAGTCATTAACTGCCGGAAGCAGTGCCCGCTGTACCAGGATCTTCAGGTAAAGGACGGGTGCAGTAGTTTGTTTTTGCAGCCTTTCCGCATCCGCCAGACGATTCAATGCCTCCTGATACCTGCCTTTTGTATAGGCAGCCTGTGCCGCAGTTAATTTGGAGCCGCTAGGCCCTATTTGCGCGAAACCGCACAGCATCAAGCCGTTGAACGTAAGGATCAGGATAAGCGCTTTCATAGGGCAATAATTTTCCAATTATAACTTAAAAAACACGTAAATCGTATTGCAATAAAAAATTAGTATACTAGTCTGATGAAACCTATTTTTTCGAATCTTACATTTCAGGTATTGTTTGCCATTACTTTAGGAATTGTGGCCGGCGTGTTGTTTCCAGGCTTTGCTCCGCATGCCAAACTGATCAGCCAGAGTTTCATTAATATGATCAGTATGCTGATCGCACCTATTATATTCCTGACCATTGTATTGGGCATAGCCCATATGGGAGACATGAAAAAGGTAGGGCGCGTGGGCGGAAAGGCATTGCTTTATTTCGAGATCGTAACTACGCTGGCGATCATTATAGGGATGCTGATAGCCAATTTGCTGCAGCCGGGTGCGGGCATTCAAACGGAGGCCGGTGATGTCAGTAAAATAAAGACTTATACAGACCAGGCGGGAAGTATCAACTGGGTTGAATTTCTAAGCCATATCATTCCCCACAATATTTTTGAATCTTTTAGTAAGGGCGATATTCTGCAGATCCTGTTCTTTGCGATCCTGTTTGGGTACGGGCTCAATAAGATGGGAGAAACAGGAGCATCTCTTTTGGGAACATTTGAAAAGATCTCGAAAGTGTTCTTCAATATCATGAAACTGGTGATGCGCCTGGCGCCGCTGGGTGCCTTCGGGGGAATGGCCTATAGTGTAGGAACTTACGGACTGGGTACGCTGTTGCCGATGGCCAAGCTGATGGGTTCGGTCTATCTTACCTGTTTCCTGTTCATTTTTGTAGTGCTCAACGGCATTTGCAGATATTATAAATTCAGTCTCTGGCAATACCTGAAATTCATCAGGCAGGAAATCCTTATTGTGTTGGGAACGTCTTCTTCCGAGTCTGTTTTGCCAAGTATGATGCAGAAAATGGAAGCTATAGGCTGTAAGAAGTCTGTCGTGGGACTGGTTATTCCTACCGGATATTCCTTCAATCTGGATGGGACGGCGATCTATCTTTCCATGGCGGTGATCTTTCTGTGCCAGGTATTCCATGTTGAGCTTTCTGTAGGGCAGCAAATCAGTGTGCTGGCTGTTTTGATGGTGACCTCTAAAGGAGCTGCCGGGGTAACCGGAAGTGGATTTATTGTGCTTGCCTCTACACTGACTGCACTGAAAATTATGCCGGTAGAGCACATCGCCATCCTGCTGGGAGTAGACAGGTTCATGTCTGAGGCGAGAGCGATCACGAATATGATCGGGAACGGGATCGCGACGATTGTGATCGCCAAGAGTGAAAATGAATTTGATGAGGAAAAATACAGATTGGCTATACAGCCGGCGACTATAGAAAACTTAGAAGATGAAGTATAGATCAAAATGATATTTCACTGAAAATCACTAAATTGCTTTATGAAGTTGGTCGCTTTCCTTTTTTTTACATTATTTGTGGCATCCCTAAATGGATTTAGTCAGGCGCAGGTCAGTTTCGGATTACAAGGATGGACAGTCTATGCTGAAGACAAAGAGTGGAAGAAAGTGATTGTTTGCAAGGATGATGAAAGCGTTTGGGCACTGACGACGTCCGGAATGGTTTACTACAAGCAGGCGACAAGTTTGGTTTTCACTGAATTTGGTCCAACGGCAGGTATGCAGGTGACAGATCTTGCTGGTTATAGTATGGATCAGATGTATTTTTTACTTGCCTCTAATGTGCTGAACTATTGCGAAAATCAGGGAGCTATGCAGCCTCTGGATATGCTCAGTGCCGGGACGCTGAGTGGTGTAGCGGTAGTCAATGGTGAGGAGAATGTGTATTTATCGGGCTCGTTTTTTAGGGGTATCCAAGACTGGCTGCTAGTAGCGGGCAGTACCGGCATGAGGTCGGTATTGAAAATTTCTCCTGCCACTTCATCGATTTACGGACCTGTTTCTCTAATTATGAATTGGAGAATTACAAACTCTGGTTTTAAGTCGATTGATCTTCAGGGCAAAAATACTGCTGTGGACCCCTGTTTCGGCAACCTGGAATACAGCTACTATAATGGCAGCAGCGAACGTATCGTAATGCCCGAGACTTCCCCCTATGGCGGAATCAATTGCACATACATCGAAGGCTCGTTTAATAGAGCTGTTGATGGCGAATTGTTGCTTGACTATTGGGGTACGAATCAGGGATTGTTCGTGAAAAAAGCTAAGTCATGTGGCGTCGATCGTATAAAAAGAATAAAGGAGACTCTTAAGTTTAACGATCTTGAGGAACTGAATCCTGCCAGACAGTTATTCAATTTCAAATTGATGCTGGCGGCTACTAGCGACGGTTTATATTTTTCTTCCAGTCCAGTTGAGTGGACCCCGGCTAACTTTGATGAAAGATTGGATCAGCTAAGTTTCGTCCGATATAATATTGATATGGGCAAGGCGAACTCCATTGCTTCAGGGGTCAAGAGCACGGAAAGCGTGCTTTCGGAAAATGCATATAATCTGTGCGAGCAGGATGTTTGGGTGGCCGCTGAGAATGGCATCTATAAGCTTACCATGGCGCCGGGTCGCATCGATTCAGATTTTGCCGACCGGGAGGAAACGACACCGATCATTACCGTGAGCCCTGGTAATGGAGGTACCCTACATAATTTGTGTAATGGTCAGCAATATCAATTGAGTGTGGAGTTGCCAGGACTGGATCGTAGCGACTACACCATCAGG
This sequence comes from Pedobacter sp., assembly GCA_035264385.1. Classification (GTDB taxonomy): domain Bacteria; phylum Bacteroidota; class Bacteroidia; order Sphingobacteriales; family Sphingobacteriaceae; genus Pedobacter. The sequence goes on along the minus strand of DATFQH010000169.1, from coordinate 27,354 downwards.
TGGTTTATGGACGAGGAACGGTACAGTGACCGAAGAGAGCGCACGGAATGGTTTAACCAAAGTTCCCTTATTTTAGATAGCAGAGGTTTATACGGGGTGGAAATCACTTATGGTTGCGGTAACGTAATTGCAACGCGTGGTATTTGGCTGAGAAAAGTACCCGATCCGGTTTTTAGCATCAATACGGAGTTTGCAAATGAAATTTTGCTCTGCCAGGGGGGAAATCTGGAGTTAACCACCAAGCAAACTGAAGACAGAGGGCTTGATCCTTACGAGTTTCGATGGCTCAAAGACGGAGTGGTTATCAGCGGGCAAACCAGCAACAAATACCAGGCAACTACGGCCGGAGAATATGTGGTTCAAATTAAAAACTGTGTGGGAGATTATGTGTCTTCCAAGACCATCAATGTAACTGAGCAGGTGCTGGTAACACCACAAATCACCAGGAGCAGCAACAAGTCGCTTTGTTTTGGAGAAATCGTGAAGCTGAGTGCACCCGATGTTGTCGGTGCATCCTATAAGTGGAGTAATGCGGCCACAACCAGGGAGATAGAGGTGAGTACTTCTGGAAACTACACGGTGGATGTGATTTATGGCGCTGGCTGTACCCAGCGTAGCGCAACGGTTAGCATAGTGGTGAACCCGGAACTGAGACTTGATGCGCCGCCGGAAGTGCAGATCTGTACCATGCGCGAGCAGAAGATAAATCTGAGCGGCCCTGCTGGTTTTGTCAAATATACCTGGGACGGGATTCCCGGTGGCGCTGCCGCTCTGGAGGTCAGCGGTCCGGGACAGCACAAGCTGGAGGTAGAGGATGCGTCCGGTTGTAAGGCTGAGGTATTATATATCGTGGTTCCGAATTGCCCACCGTTAATACCTCCAAACGTTTTTAGTCCGAACGGAGATGGGAAAAATGATACATGGAGGCTGGAGGGGCTGGAAGATCATCCGGAGACGGTGGTTCGGGTGTACAACCGTTATGGCGAGCTTGTTTTTGAAGGGAAAGGGACCAGGCCGGTATGGGACGGGAAACTGAAGGGTGCGGATGTGCCGGTCGGGGTTTATTATTACGTGGTGACCAATAAGCAGTCTGATGGAATGACGGGTTCGCTTACTCTGATCAGGTAAATGATGTGTGACCATTTGTGAATGCCTTTTGAAACTATCAATTTAATTGTATTTTGCGTGTGAAACCAAATTTTGCACAAATGAAGAATACCTGTTTCTTAATGCTTGCCTGTTTTATGTTACTAAGCTGCGGCGGGGTTAAGCAGTCTGCCGATACGGCAAATGATGAAAAAAAAGGCTGGAAAAAGCTTTTCAACGATAAGGACATTAACGATTGGTTTGTAAAGATCCATCATCATGAGGTAGGAGAAAATTATGGCAATACCTTTAGGGTTGAGGATGGGATGATCAAGATCCGTTATGATCAGTATGGCGATTTCAATGATCAGTTTGGCCATTTATACTACAAAACGCCTTATGCTTATTATCACCTGCGTTTTGAATACCGTTTTGTGGGTAAACTGCAAAAGGGTGCTCCAGGTTATACTTTGCTGAACAGCGGGGTGATGTTCCATTCGCAGGATCCGCGAACCATGCTGAAGGAGCAGGACTGGCCAATATCAATAGAGATGCAGCTGCTTGCCGGACTGGGCGACGGGAAGTCAAGACCAACGGGCAATATGTGTTCTCCGGGTACCGATGTGGTGTATAAGGGCAAGGTTTCGGAAGATCATTGCATCAACTCTACATCTAAAACCTATGATGGTGAACAATGGGTGAAAGGTGAACTGATTGTACAGGGTAACAGATTAATTACGCACGTTATAAACGGCGATACTGTGCTGCAGTATTCCAGGCCAACGATAGGCGGTGGGGTAGCGAATGGTTATAATCCTAAGTATAAAAAGGACGGGAAACTGCTGAGCAGCGGCTTTATTGCGCTGCAGAGTGAAGGGCAGCCGATCGATTTCAGAAATATAGAAATTAAACAGCTTCCGCACGATTGAAAGCCTGTTGCTTTCACCTGAATTTCCTCAGGAAATAAAGTTGTTTTTTGAGGTCCGGGGAGATATTGATAATTGTTTTTAAGAACTATTTTATCTAAGTTTGCAGCAAAAAATAAAGATACATGAGTGTTTTAGTAAATAAAGATTCGAAAGTTATTGTTCAGGGCTTTACTGGTAACGAAGGCTCATACCACGCTTCTCAAATGATTGAGTACGGAACCAATGTTGTTGGGGGTGTTACACCTGGAAAAGGTGGCCAGACGCATTTGGACAGACCGGTATTTAATACGGTAAAGGATGCGGTTGATAAAGCCGGTGCCAATGTATCTATCATATTTGTTCCGCCTGCTTTTGCAGCTGATGCCATTATGGAAGCAGCTGAAGCGGGTATTAAGGTTATTGTTTGTATCACTGAGGGTATTCCTACAAAGGATATGATCCAGGTGAAAGAATATATTTCGGATAAGGACTGCCGTTTGATCGGGCCTAATTGTCCGGGCATCATCACAGCTGATGAGGCTAAGATTGGCATTATGCCGGGCTTTATTTTTAAGAAAGGTACGGTGGGTGTGGTATCTAAATCGGGCACCCTTACTTATGAGGCTGTAGATCAGGTGGTGAAAGCCGGATTGGGAATTACGACTGCAATCGGTATCGGTGGTGACCCGATCATCGGTACGACTACTAAAGAAGCGGTGGAGTTACTGATGAACGATGCGGAGACGGAGGGTATCATCATGATCGGTGAGATTGGTGGTGGTATGGAGGCTGAGGCTGCGCGCTGGATCAAGGCTAATGGCACTAAACCGGTTGTTGGCTTTATCGCTGGACAGACTGCTCCTGCAGGACGAAGAATGGGACATGCGGGTGCTATCGTTGGCGGTGCGGATGATACGGCTGCTGCCAAAATGAAAATCATGGCCGAATGCGGGATCACTGTAGTAGAAAGCCCTGCTGAAATTGGAGAGGCGATGGCCAGACTCTTAAAGAAATAATAAGATCTTCTTGTATAGTGTAAAAGCTCTGGTGATTATTCATCGGAGCTTTTTTTTGTAGGCAGAATGACACTATTATGGCAGGTGATGTGAAACCTGTATAAAGGGATTACCGTATATTGTGGTAACTAATGATACCGGGATGAGAAAATTGATGAATAAAACATTTATGTTAGGGGGCTTGTTAATGATAACAGGTTTTGGCGCCTGTGCTCAGCAGCCAAAGAAAGAAGATCCAAAAAAAACAACCAAAAATATGGAGTGGAATAATTTGACCAAGGAAGAAGAAGATGTGATTGTGCGCAAGGGCACTGAATATCCGGGGACAGGAAAGCTGCTGAATAATAAAGAAGCGGGAACCTATGTCTGCCGTCGCTGCAATGCGGAACTGTACCGTTCTGATTCTAAGTTCGATTCGCATTGCGGATGGCCCAGCTTTGATGATGAAATTAAGGGTGCCGTGCTGAGGATTCCTGATGCTGATGGTTCGCGTACGGAAATTGTATGTGCCAATTGCAAGGCGCACCTGGGTCACGTATTTATTGGCGAGGGATTCACAAACAAGAACACACGGCACTGTGTAAACTCAGTTTCTATGAGTTTTGTGCCTGACAAGAAATAACGTATCCCTTTAGAATATTTTCATAATGCCCGATGATAACTTGTCGGGCATTGTTTGTTTTTACGAGTTGAGTTTGCTTATGTTTGTGGCATTCACCAACTAAAGTAAATATATGAAGTATTGTTTATTGTTATGCGGGATGCTTATGTCTTCTTTGGGTTTCGCCCAAAATATACCTGGAAATCCGGTTTCGAATGAATCTTCAGGTAGTGTTGTCGGGATTACAGATTCAGCAGCTTTAAATGAAACTTCCAGTGCCGTTTCTGAGACTGTTTATGCTACTTATTATGCAAGAAAGTTTGAAGGACGCAGAACAACGAGCGGTGTAAGGTACCGGGGTAAAAAAATGACTGCGGCGCACCTGACCCTTCCCTTTGGTACTATAGTTACGGTGACGAATCCGGATAACGGAAAATCGGTGGATGTGGAAATCAACGACCGGGGTCCGCATTCTAAAAAATATAAAATTGATGTGTCTTCGGCTGCCGCAAAAGCGCTTGGGTTCTACGGAAAAGGGGTTGCTCAACTCGAAATCACCTATATCCCGGAAGAGGACTAATTCTTGAACTTTCCCGTTGTTAAAGTCAGTTTTTTAAAATTATTAACAATTGTTTTTTTTCAGTACGTCCTTAAAAAGAAATAATTAGCTTTTTTGCTGGGTGATTCTGACATTAAATTGATGTTGTGTGCAGATGAAACCCACAGCGTGTTAACAACTTTGTTCTACAAAAAATGATGCTTACTTTATATTTGTTTTAGTAAGATTCTTTAATAAATCACACACAGATTTTTAGTTAAAGGTTTAATATTTAGTTGCTTAAGGTTGTTGGAGGATTTCATGTCTTTTTAATCTTGTCATTAAGTATTGTTTCCACGGCTGCGAGATTTATTAAGGGCTTTAAGTTCAACACATCATTCACCAGAGTAAACAAAGGCTTATGCAAGAAGAAGAATTATTATTGAAGGAAAACAAAGACCGCTTTGTTCTTTTGCCGATTAAATATCCGGCGATTTGGGAGATGTATAAGAAAAGTGAGGCCAGTTTCTGGACCGCGGAAGAGATTGATCTTTCTGATGACCAAAAGCACTGGGACAACCTGAATGATGGCGAAAGACACTTTATCTCTCATATTCTTGCTTTTTTTGCAGCCAGTGATGGTATTGTAAACGAAAATCTGGCGGTTAACTTCATGAGTGAAGTGCAGTTGCCTGAGGCACGCTGCTTTTATGGTTTCCAGATCATGATGGAAAACATTCACTCTGAGACCTATGCCCTGCTGATCGATACTTACATCAAAGATCCTGACGAAAAGGACCGGCTGTTTCATGCGGTAGAAACCGTGCCGTGTGTGAAGAAAAAGGCCGAGTGGGCACTGCGATGGATAGAAGGCGGTAATTTTGCCGAGCGTCTGGTTGCTTTTGCTGCGGTAGAGGGTATTTTCTTCAGCGGAAGTTTCTGCTCTATATTCTGGCTGAAAAAACGTGGCCTGATGCCGGGTCTTACCTTTAGCAATGAGCTGATCTCCAGGGATGAGGGTATGCATTGTGAATTTGCCTGCCTGCTTTATAGCATGCTGCAGACCAAGCTGACTGAGGAAGCGGTTCATGCGATCATTAAGGATGCTGTAGAAATAGAAAAAGAATTCATTACTGATGCATTGCCGGTAGCGTTGATCGGTATGAATGCAAAACTGATGTCGCAATATATAGAATTTGTGGCCGACAGGTGGGTACAGGAACTGGGGTATACTAAAATATATAACACTACTAATCCGTTTGATTTTATGGAGATGATCTCACTGCAGGGTAAAACCAACTTCTTTGAGAAGCGAGTTGGTGATTACCAGAAAAGTGGTGTATTGACTTCAACAGAAGATAAGGCTTCGGCTTTTTCGCTTGATGATGATTTTTAGCCTGTCGGAGGTTAGACGCCAGGAACAATTAATAATAATTATAATTCGGTGCCAATGTTGGGTTTTGTCGCTCTGAGACCTGGTAAGCACCATAAATACCTAAGAAAATATGTTTGTATTAAAAAGAGACGGCCGCAAGGAAGCGGTACGATTTGACAAGATAACTGCTCGTATTGAGAAGTTATGTTATGGTTTCAATGCTGAGCTTGTGGATCCTATAGATGTTGCCAAAAAGGTAATTGAGGGTTTGTACGACGGTGTTACCACATCTGAACTTGACAATCTTGCCGCAGAGACTGCAGCGTCTTTGACTACTAAACACCCTGATTATGCCCTGCTTGCCTCTCGCATAGCGGTTTCTAACCTGCACAAGAACACTACAAAGTCGTTTTCTAAAACGATGGAGATGCTGTACAATTATATCGATGAGAAAACAGGTAAGCCTTCTTCTCTTCTTGCTGATGATGTATGGGAAGTGATTAAGGAGAATGCCGATGTACTGGACAGTACGATCATCTACGACAGGGATTTTGGTTTCGATTATTTTGGTTTCAAGACCCTGGAGAAATCTTACCTGCTTAAGGTTGACGGACAGATCGTAGAACGCCCGCAGCATTTGTTTATGCGTGTGGCTGTTGGTATTCATAAAAGTGATATAGACAGCGCTATCGCTACTTATAACCTGATGAGCGAGCGTTGGTTTACTCATGCTACACCTACCTTATTCAATGCGGCTACACCTAAGCCACAAATGTCGTCATGTTTCCTGCTGACCATGCAGGATGACAGTATTGAAGGTATTTATGATACGCTGAAACAGACTGCAAAGATCTCGCAAAGTGCGGGTGGTATCGGTCTGAGCATTCACAACATCCGTGCTACGGGAGCTTACATTGGCGGTACCAACGGAACAAGCAACGGTATTGTACCGATGCTGAAAGTATTTAACGACACAGCGCGTTATGTAGATCAGGGCGGTGGTAAACGTAAAGGTGCCTTTGCTATTTATTTAGAGCCATGGCATGCAGATGTATTCAGTTTCCTTGACTTGCGCAAGAATCATGGTAAGGAAGAGTTGCGTGCGCGTGACCTGTTCTATGCGCTTTGGGTATGCGACTTGTTTATGCGCCGTGTGGAAGAAAACGGCGACTGGAGCCTGTTCTCTCCTGATGAGGCGCCTGGTCTGGCAGATTGCTTTGGTGAAGAGTTCGATGCTTTGTATGAGCGTTATGAAAAAGAAGGCCGTGCACGTAAAACCATTAAAGCTCAGGAGCTTTGGTTTGCCATTCTGGATTCTCAGATTGAAACGGGTACGCCTTATCTGTTGTATAAAGATGCTGCGAACAGCAAGTCTAACCAGCAGAACCTGGGTACAATTAAGAGTTCTAACTTGTGCACAGAGATCATAGAGTATACTTCCAAAGATGAGGTTGCTGTTTGTAACCTGGCTTCCCTGGCTTTGCCAAGGTATGTGATCAATGGTGAATTTGATCATCAGAAATTATATGACGTTACTTATCAGGCTACGCTAAACCTGAACAAAATTATAGACTATAACTACTATCCGATAGAAGAGGCCAGAAATTCAAATATGCGTCACAGACCTGTTGGTCTGGGTGTTCAGGGTCTGGCTGATGCTTTCATTTTAATGCGTTTGCCTTTTGAGAGTGAGGGTGCGCGTATTTTGAACAAGGAGATTTTCGAAACGATCTATTTTGCGGCAATGACGGCTTCACATGATCTTGCAGTTAAGCATGGTCCTTACCAAACCTTTAAAGGGTCTCCTTTGTCTGAAGGTAAGTTCCAGTTTGACCTTTGGAATGTGACTCCGGACAGCGGAAGATGGGATTGGGAAAGTCTGCGTGCGAAAGTAGTGAAGGACGGCGCATACAACTCGTTGCTTGTAGCACCGATGCCTACTGCTTCTACTTCACAGATCTTAGGAAATAATGAGTGTTTTGAGCCTTATACTTCAAATATTTACACCAGAAGGGTATTGAGCGGCGAGTTTATCGTTGTAAACAAACACTTGCTGAAAGATCTTGTTGCCCTGGGCTTGTGGACGCCTGCAATGAAGGACAGGATCATCCTGGCTAACGGGTCTATTCAGGACATTGCTGAGATTCCTGATTATGTTAAAGAACTTTACAAAACAGTTTGGGAGATCAAAATGCGCAGCATCATTGATATGGCTGCAGACAGGGGTGCTTACATTTGCCAGTCGCAGTCACTGAATTTGTTCATCAATGCGCCAAATACTTCAAAATTAACTTCAATGCATTTCTATGCGTGGAAAAAAGGATTGAAAACTGGTATGTATTACCTGCGTACCCAGGCGGCTTCTCAGGCTGTGAAGTTTACAGTAGAGAACCAGGCGGGTAAAAATATGGAGCCGGTAATTCCTGAACACATTTCACAGGATCAGAGTGCAGAGGAGATCATAGAGGGTCCGGTATGTACAATGGAAGAGGGTTGTATCAGCTGTTCAGGTTAGTCTGACTATTGATCTTAAGACCTTCATTAGATAATAAAGGGGAGCTACCGGCTGGTAGTTCCCCTTTTTACGTATTAGTGCGTTTAGTTATTTACTGTAAATAAAGCTGGTGTTTCTATATCCTGAAGCGGTATTGATATACCAGTCTTTATATGAAGTACCACCGGATTTTGCCCAGTCCAGAAAATGCAGGTAAGCTGACGATATTGACTTGGCTTCTATTGGATAGCTGAAAGTGTCGGTGAAGCTAATTGCCCATGGCTCGTTATTCTTATTTAGATAATACCGGCCACTAGAAAGGGTGCTGTTGTCATCATAAGTACCAAAGACGGCTTTGTCTGCTTTATCTGTTGGTGCGTTGTTAGGTAAATGAATTTCATAAGCTCTCCTGCGATCGCTGATCAGGAAAGGATTGAAAGGTGCACTGCCGAGTTCTGTTGCGGTAACAGGGCTTGTAAATTTGATCACTACTGTAGCTTTTGATGCGGTTACTTTAGCTTTCGCCGGATCTGTGTTTACCTGAATAGTGCCATCGGCATTTTTAAGGAGATTCTCATGATTATCAAACGGTATAATCACGGCATTGGTTTGTCCGGCTTCTGTACCATTGGCGGCAAGCTGTATGTATCCGCTTTGCAGGCTTTGGCCTGTTACAGAGGCGACTTTAGATGCCGCAACAGGCAGTTGTACGCCGAAACCGTTCTTGTATCCGGCACCTGCAGCAACAGGCAGGTATTCTCCTGTCATTTCCAATACGTTATTCTGTGCATTTTTCACAAAGGTATAACGGTAGTTTACCACGAGGTCGTTCAGGTCATAATCGCCTTTAAACGGCCAATAATCTTCGTAGGCAAGTGTGGCATAGCCGGTAGCGGAAGGATAGTAGGTTGTGTATGCTCTGGCCGGATCGCTCGGGAAGTCATCAAGTTCATCAAGCACCCCATCGCCATCGCTGTCACCTCCTTTGTCAATTGGTGCCACACCGGTATTTGAGATGCCTGTAACCGGATTGGATGTTGCATAGATAACCAGGTCATTAAAATCGTTATCTGAATTTTCAGATCTGTTGATGTCTTCAAATCCCATAAGGAAAAGCTTGTGGACATTGTCGTACAACAATACTGAATGCTTTCTTCTTGCGGTGGTAGATTCCGGGTTGAATTTAGATTCGGAATAGAATTTGGTAGAAGTGCTTGTGTTTACACCGCTTCCTGTCCAGGCATTCTGCAGTAATACCAGGGCGATTGTGGTTCCGGCCTCAAAGCGCCCAAGTTTTACTTTGTCTCCGGATACCAGCCCACCACCGGTTCCATATGCTGAAGCGTTAGGGAAGACCATAGTTATTTTGTCGAGGCCGCCGAGTACCGATCCGGCCGTAACCGAGGTTGGGGGATCGTCGGTATCGTAGCTGTAATAAGCCAGCGTATTCAGATAGCCCGCACCCTCAGATACAAAAGTGATCCAGACATCGCTGGTTTGTGTGATCACCAGGTTAGCGCCTACCGTTGAGGTAAGATATTCCGGATGGGTAGAGGTTAGTGCCTTTCCTTCAGGAAGTGAAGCGTTTACGTAATTGAGCAGACTGGCATCGATTACATCTGGTGTTGTTTCGAGATATTTAGGGCGGCCCAGTGTGGCAGGGTATGCTGCGCTGCTAACGATGGCGTCACCGGAAGAGGTATATGGAGATGGATAACCGTAGGTTACGGTAAACAAGCCTTTGCTGCCTATGCCGCCTGTAGCAAGTACAGTTCCCGGAGCGCCGTTGGCTGGTCTGACTACTTCAGGAATGATATCGCCACTGAATCCCGCCTGCCCGCCGATGGTTGCTTCAAGTGTGCTTTTGCCGCCGATATATGCCCGGGCATTGTTGATCAGACCTATATAGTTAGGGCTGATGGTTAGTGTGTCTATGTAAGATGGAATTGCAATGCTGCTTTTGATGTATCCGTCTGCATCACTTACCGCTTTAAGGAAAACTTTCTCAGGATCATTCGGATCTGAAATGCTTACTATCGCTCCGCGTATAGGTGTGTTGTTGTTGGATAAAAGCCTTACCGAAACGCCCAGTGTTTTTGAGGTAGCATAGCTAAAGGAGTTTGGAATGCCTGAACCGGTCTCTTCTTCTGGGCCGGAGTCGGTAGTTTTGTCTTTTTTACAGGAGCTGATAACAGCTGCAACTAAAAAGACCGAGATGATAAAAGGGATAATTTTTTTCATGACCGTTTTTTAATTATTGTATGACAGAGAATACAAAACAGGTGCCATAAAAGATCGTACATTTGCATAAATGCCTAAACACGAGATCATATCATGCGAGAGGTGCGGCACATCTATAGAGTGTAAAGCCAATGCTTACACCAAATGTCAATGCAGTGCGGTGTATCTGGATATCAATACTGTTCAGTACATAAGTGAACTGTATGATGGCTGTTTATGCGCAAAATGCCTGCTTGAGCTGCAATCAGCCTACCGTGAAACCATGAGTTTCTAGACCTTAAGTTTTATTTTTTTGACTAACTTTGCGCCTGATATTTGTTAATAATAGCATGGCAAAAGTACAAATTGGCCTGGTACAGATGAGTTGTACCGGAAATAAGCAGGAAAATCTGGATAAGGCAGTGAAGAAAATCGGGGAAATCGCTTCTCAGGGTGCAGAGGTAATTTGCCTGCAGGAGCTGTTCACTTCTCTATATTTTTGTGACCAGGAGAACTACGATAACTTCCAACTGGCAGAATCAATTCCTGGTCCGTCCACCGATGTCTTATCAAAGGTTGCAGCCGAACACAATGTTGTGATCGTTGCTTCATTATTTGAAAAAAGAGCCGAAGGCCTTTATCACAATACGACCGCAGTTTTGGATGCTGATGGAACGTATCTGGGAAAGTATCGTAAAATGCATATTCCCGATGATCCGGGTTTTTATGAGAAGTTTTATTTTACACCGGGCGATCTGGGTTATAAGGTGTTTAAAACAAAATATGCGAAAATCGGGGTATTGATTTGCTGGGATCAGTGGTATCCAGAGGCGGCACGCCTGACAGCCTTAATGGGCGCAGACTTCCTGGTTTATCCGACAGCAATAGGCTGGGCGACGACACAGGACCTGCCGACCAATACTGAACAGTATAATGCATGGCAGACCATACAGCGTTCGCATGCGATAGCTAATGGTATTCCCGTGGTCAGCATCAATCGAGTTGGCCATGAGGCAGGTGTCGATTTCTGGGGTGGTTCATTTGTTTCCAATCCGTTTGGGACGGTGATCTATCAGGCACCGCATCATGAGGAAACCCTGAAGGTTGTCGAGCTGGATCTGTCTAAATCTGACAGCTATAGAACGCACTGGCCGTTTTTACGCGACAGGCGTATAGACAGCTATTCGCAGATCACCAAAAGATATATTGATGAAGATTAAGCCGGAGATGTCATCCTTCAACGAAGTTATATTCAACAGCAGCCCGAAGAAACAGGGCTACAGCTTTCCCGCCGAATGGGTAAAACACGAGGCAACCTGGCTAAGCTGGCCGCATAAGGAAGCTTCATGGCCGGGTAAGCTGGAGGTGATCTACGCGCCTTACTGCCAGTTTATCAAGGTAGTGGCAGAAGGAGAAAAGGTAAGGATCAATATCAACGATGAGCAGACAAAACCCTTTGCCATTTCAGAGATGGAAAAGGCCGGAGTAGATCTGGCTCAGGTGGAGTTCTATTTCAATCCGAGCAATGATGCCTGGTGCAGAGATCACGGGCCGGCATTTTTGCTGAATTCCGATGGCACCGAAAAGGTGATTGTGGATTGGGATTATAACGCCTGGGGAGGTAAATACCCGCCTTATGATCTGGATGATGTGATCCCCACAAAGATCGGGGCGCATTTTGACATTCCTGTATATAATCCGGGGATCATTATGGAAGGTGGTTCTGTGGAGTTTAACGGTGCAGGTACCATACTAACAACCACGGCATGTCTGCTGAACAAAAACAGAAATCCTGATTTAAGTAAAGAACAGATTGAGCAGTACCTGCTTGAATTCTACGGTGCAGAACACATACTGTGGCTCGGAGACGGAATAGTCGGCGATGACACAGACGGACACATTGACGACATCACCAGGTTTGTGAATGAAGATACGGTGCTGACGGTAGTGGAAAGTAATCCACTGGATGAAAATTACCTGTTGTTACAGGAAAACCTGCAGCTACTGAAGGAGCTAAGGCTGCCCAATGGTAAACCACTCAATGTTGTTGAACTGCCTATGCCATCGCCGGTCATTTATGAAGACACACGCCTGCCTGCTTCTTATGCGAATTTTTATATAGCCAATTCTGCGGTCATTGTACCGACTTTCAGAGATGTGAATGACGAAAAGGCGCTGGAAATTATCGGTAAGGTATTTACAGACAGGAAAGTAGTGGGGATAGATTCTACAGACATTATTTGGGGTTTAGGTAGTTTTCATTGCCTGAGTCAGCAGGAACCTGCTCTTAGGCAGTAGTCAAGGTAATTCGTATCTTAACATTTTAAAATAAAATATCAACCAAACATAATTACAGATGAAGTTATTAGAAGGAAAAACTGCACTTGTTACAGGTGCGTCTAAAGGAATAGGCCGTAAGATCGCTGAGAAATTCGCCCAGCAGGGTGCCAATGTTGCCTTTACTTATTTATCATCGGTAGAAAAGGGACAGGCACTGGAACAGGAACTTCAGAGTTTTGGAACTAAGATAAAAGGATATCGTTCTGATGCTTCCAAATTTGCCGAGGCTGAACAGCTGATCAGTGATATTGTAGCCGACTTTGGTACGGTTGACATTGTGGTGAACAACGCAGGGATCACCAAAGATGGTTTGCTGATGCGCATGACAGAAGAAAACTGGGACGAGGTGATGGATGTGAATCTGAAGTCTGTATTCAATGTAACCAAAGCGGTTTCAAAAGTGATGATGAAGGCACGCAGAGGTTCAATCATCAACATGAGCTCTGTAGTTGGTGTGCAGGGTAATGCCGGTCAGGCCAATTATGCGGCATCAAAAGCAGGCATTATCGGGTTTTCAAAATCTGTGGCCAAAGAGCTGGGTTCGCGCAATATTCGCACAAATGTTGTTGCTCCGGGCTTTATCCGTACAGAAATGACAGAAGTGCTTGACCCCAAAGTAGTAAAAGGCTGGGAAGAGGGGATTCCTTTGAAAAGAGCAGGTGAGACAGAAGATGTAGCTAATGTTTGTGTATTTCTTGCTTCAGACATGAGTGCCTACGTAACCGGACAGGTACTGTCTGTTTGCGGCGGTATGCTGTAGAAAAATCGTATGATTAATAAAAGGGCTTTCAGGATTAGATTTCTGAAAGCCCTTTTTTTTTTAAACAGGTATTAGCATCTTTACCAGATACGTATGGGCAATTCTTTTACAACATATACTTTACTGGCTTTATTTGGGTGTTTGCTAATGGGGATTTTCCTTTCATGGATGCTGTACCGAAACACCGGACACCTCGATAAAAGATTGCGCTATGGACTTGCGGTTGTACGTGCCCTTGCAATTACCGGAATCGGATTTTTGCTGTTTTTTCCCCTGGTGAGAAGGGTTTCTTATAACCTGGAAAAGCCGGTCATTGTAATCGGTCAGGACAATTCGCTGTCTGTTGGAAGTATTAAGCCTGCCGGATTTAGCGAACAGCAATATCGGAAGGATCTTCAGCATCTGGCAGATCAGCTGGGCAAGTCTTACGAGGTGAAGATCTATAACTTTAGCGATAGCGTAAAGGAGGGATTTGACTTTAGCAGTAAAGGTAAGCTGAGTAATGGTTTTCAGTTCATTTCCCGTTTGAACGATCAGTTGATGAACCGGAATGTAGGAGCAGTGATACTGGCTTCAGACGGTATGTTTAACAGGGGTGGTAGCCCGCTGTATGAAATTAATAAGTTAAAGGCTCCGGTCTATACCATTGCATTGGGCGATACGGTGCCGAAAAAAGATGTGCTCATCGCTAATGTAAATCACAACAGCCTGGTCTACCTTGATAATGAATTTAATCTGGAAGTGCAGGTTCAGTCTTTTGAAAGCAGGGGAGAAGCCTCCGCTTTAACCGTATCAGAAAATGGGAAGCAGGTATACAGAGAAAATATTGACATTACCTCCGGAGCATTCGTGAAGAATATTGCCGTTAAACTGAAGGCTACGAAACTGGGCCTGCAGAAATATACCCTGCAGCTAAGCCCGATCAGAAATGAAGTTTCTGGACGTAATAATATCCAGAACATCATCATAGAGGTTATTGATGCCCGTCAGAAAATATTGATTGCTGCAGCCTCACCACATCCGGATGTAGCTGCGCTGAGGCAGGTCATCAGCCTGAATAAATATTACGAGGTTAATGTTGCTATCGGGAATGAGCTCGATAACGTAAAGGCGGCAGATTACAGTCTGGTGATCCTGTACCAGCTCCCGGGCTTTCAGAATGAAGGTATTGCCTTTCTCAGGAGCTTGCAGCAAACCAGTATTCCCTTATGGTATATTGTGGGCGCTCAAAGCAATCTGACAGCCTTCAATCAGTTTCAGGGTCAGGTTAACTACAGCGGTTCCGGAAATGCACTGCAGGAAGCCTTTGCGTATACCGAAGCTAATTTTACTGCTTTTGACATCAGCGCTGCTGCCGCCGGAACGCTGGAAGCTATGGATCCATTGCAATCTCCTTTGGGAAAGGTAGTAGTGGGGGCTAACGCGTTAGTCGCCCTGAACCAGCGCATCGGTAAGATCAAAACACAAGCCCCGCTGTTGTTCTTTGTGAATGATAATGGTAAAAAGACTGGCTATTTAATCGGCGAAGGACTCTGGAGATGGAAGTTGTCTGAAGCGCGCGATGAACAGCATACAGGAGTTTTTAATATGCTGGTATCGAACAGCGTACAATACCTGGCGGTAAAAGATGACAAGCGAAAATTTAAAGCATATACCGCAAAGAGCACTTTTGATGAGAATGAAAATGTACTGATCAACGCAGTGCTTTATAATGACAGTTATAAGGCTGTAAATACCCCTGATGTAAGCATCCAGCTGAAGAATTCGGCAGGGAAAACTTACAATTATGTGTTTTCAAGAACGGAATCTGCTTATCAGCTTGATGCCGGAACATTGCCTGCCGGGAATTACAGCTACAGGGCGTCTGTTACGCTAGGTAATAAAAAATATACTGCTGAGGGAATATTCTACGTCAACGCACTCATCGTCGAATATCAACAAACAAAAGCCAATCATCAATTGCTAAATGCTTTATCTGTGCAAACGAATGGCAAGATGTATATGCCGCAAAACCTTTCTGGTATACTAAAAGACATCAGGAATAATGAACAAATCAAAACCTTAAGCTACGAAGACCGTAAATATGAGGAATTAATTAACTTTAAGTGGTTGTTTGCATTGTTGTTGACTTTACTTACTGCCGAATGGTTTTTCAGGAAAAGGAACGGCGAAATATAAGATAACAGCATATGCAGATCACTACAATGGAGGCTATAGAGTTATTGGGGACAATATCTTTTGCAATATCGGGCTCTTTTGCAGCCATGCAACGGAGGTTAGATCCCTTTGGGGTACTCATTATTGCCTTTGTTACCTCCATTGGAGGAGGTACTGTAAGAGACCTGCTGCTTGGCAGTACTCCGGTATCCTGGATGCGGGATGTAAATTATTGCCTGCTGATCCTGCTCACTTCCATTGCTACAATCTTCTTTAAGAAGCACATCAAGAAATTTAAGGTTACACTCTTTGTTTTTGATTCCATGGGCCTGGGCTTATTTACGATACTGGGTATTCAAAAAGGAATAGTCTTTGGGCTTAGCCCCGGAATTTGTATTGCACTAGGCACCATCACAGGTTGCTTTGGAGGGATCATCAGGGATACACTCTTAAATACAATTCCACTTGTTTTCAGGAAAGAGATCTATGCCACTGTATGTATTATGGGAGGCATACTGTATTTTTCACTACTGTATTTTGATTTGAAGGCAGATGTAGCGAAAGTAATCGTTATCGCCTTTATTTTCGCATTCAGGGTCGTTGTGGTGAGGTATAAACTAGCCTTGCCAAGATTTGGCTATTAGTCTTTTGGTGCCTCTTTAACGATAACAAAGACATCTTCATTGTCCTTTTTCATAAAGTATTTCTCTCTGGCAAACTTTTCAGCAGTGTTTAAATTGGTGTTCAATTCATCCAGATCTTTTTTAACCTTGGCAATCTCCCGGACATAAAAATCTTTTTCCTCCTGCAGTTTACTCACTTCAGATTTGTATTCGTATTGTGCAATTACATCGTTCCTGTCAAAAAAGAGCATCCAAACGATGAAAGCAGCTACTGCCAGAAAGTATTTGTTACGTATAAGTTCCAGTAAACGGTTCATTCTTCAAAGGTATAAAAAACATACTAAGGTTTATAATAAGGGAAGATTATGCAAATCTGTTTATCCACTTATCCACATTGAGTAAAAAACAGCAGGATTTCCATCCGGAGCAATCCTGCTGTTAAACCTAAATTTTAACCATTTTATGAAAAATGATTTGTTAAGCACAGGATAACCACTTCCTGTGCACTTATCCCCGGGATGATCATTCTCGGGTAAGTATCTTGCTGAGCATATCTGTAACCATCGTGTTCAGGTTGTACTCAGGTTTCCACTGCCAGTCCTTGCGGGCTGCACTGTCATCTATACTTTGAGGCCAGCTGTCGGCAATCTTCTGCCTGAAGTCCGGCTTATAGCTAATTTCAAATCCTTCCACTTCCCGTGCGATCTGCGAATGGATCTCTGCAGGCGTAAAGCTCAGCCCTCCCAAGTTATAGGCAGTCCTGACCAGCAGATTTTCAGCCGGAGCATCCATCAGTTCCAGCGTAGCACGGATCGCATCGCGCATATACATCATGGGCAGAGCGGTATCTTCTTTCAGAAAACAGGTGAAAGTTTCCTTTTTAGCGGCGCTGTGGAAGATCTCTACCGCATAATCTGTTGTTCCGCCGCCGGGAGCACCCGTATAGCTGATCAGGCCCGGATAACGGAGACTACGGACATCGAGGCCATGTTTTTCAAAATAATATTTACACCAATATTCACCTGCGGCCTTACTGATTCCGTAAATGGTACTGGGTTCAGTAACACCCAGCTGCGGACAGTTCTTTTTTTGTGAATCGGGCCCAAAGACAGCAATGCTGCTTGGCCAGAATACTTTCTTTACATTATATTTTACAGAGAGGTCGAGAACATTTAGTAAGCCGTCCATATTCAGCTGCCAGGCCTGCTGTGGGTTACGCTCTCCATTTGCAGACAGCATAGCTGCCAGATGATAAATCTGCGAGAAATTTTGCGCTGCAATCAACTGCTCCAGCGCGGCTTTGTCCATTACATTCAATTCTGCATAGGGCATATACAGGTTGTCAATTTTATCCGATGGCTGTATATCGGCAGCAGTTACATTCTCTTTCCCAAAACGGGTTCTCAGTGCAAGAATCAGTTCACGTCCGATTTGACCACATGCACCAATTACTAGTATCTTCTCAGTTTCTTTCATTTGTTTTTACTAGGTCTCCTCGTTGTCATAGAGGAGAGCATTTGGTTTTTACATCAGCGAAGTTCGTTAGTTGGGATGTGAATTCATTGGTTCTGAATTTTTTCAGGTAATTATTCAGAATTGAACTCAGAGATCAGAATTAAATTTTGGAAACACGGGAGACGTTTCTTTAAAACAAGAATTATATGTTGCTTGTAAAAGCAGATCAGCGAAAGAAATATAAAAGTTTTAGAAGCTGATCTCGGCAATAACGATATGATCAGGAACCATCAACTCAAGATCAAAAACATTTGAAAAGGTGCGGTAAGGTTTTGTACCGTTTCCATCGGGCATTTTATTAAAGGACGGACGGTAGAGCTGTATTTTTTTTGCCTTTTTGATAAAATTTATCTTTATGTTTTGTGCTGCAGGTTCAAGGTCTGTATAATCATTATTATGAGTGCCTCCTGCAGATCCACTGACACCCTGCCAAAGGATCAGAAAAAACCTCCCGTCTTTTTTTTGAAACAGCATTTGACGGATATGTTTCAGATCCCCGCTCAGTGAATAGGATAGCGAAGAGGGCTTAAAATTTGTACCCTGGTCTGCCATAAGACCGATGAAGTTTTTCAATGCTGTATATTGCAGCCTCGGAGAACCATCTTCGTTCAAGAGGCCAAAATCTTCTGAATTATTGATCAGCTGGTAAAAGTAAAGGCGTTTTACATCTGCCCTTAATCTTTCAAGTACAATCCGTGGCGTGTATTTGGCTGCCGTTCTTTGCGAAACTGCAGGGTGCCCTTCTGCACCTTCACTCATTTTATAACCCGACTCGGTTTCAATAACAGGTTTTCCACCGCACAATGACCGGTAGAACTCAGCGGCTTTTTCAAAAGAGATTCCCCAGCCCCCTGCTAAAGGACTTTCTGGACACAATCCACTGTAAGCATGAAGATTTCCCATGTCCATTGAAGCTCCGGCGTCCTGACAGATTTTAGAAAAGCCGAGGGCACTGTTGCGGGTATTGGCAAAAGAGGGCCCAAGTAGCGGAATCTGTCTGGTGATAGGATTTGCCTGGTACACCTTATGGTATTGCTGCATGTAATCACATAACCTTTCCCAATTGTAAGCCCATCCTATATCACGTTCATTGGCAGGTTCTATCAATTCTACTACAGGTTTCAGCCGGTCAATACTATTGAGCCTTGCCGCCTCATCCCTTGTTTTAGTAAGGTCATCACCGCCCTCATTGCTGATGAGCAATAACCTGATTCCAAAGTTATGGGCAAGATCAGTATACCTCGTGTTGACCTCTTTATTCCCAAAATGATCCCGGATGTGTCTTATACCGAGTGCAATCAGCCCTGGTTTAATGATGTCATGATAACGGACATCATATACCGTACCTGCGTAATTCAGGTGGGTATTTACACCGACAGCATCAGCAGCAACGTCACTTGCCATTGCCTTTACAGGTTGCCGGCGATCCTGAGACTTTACACCAGATGAAAGCCCGGTAAGAAAAATCAACAGCATAAAAAAGGCCTGCTTCAGGCAGGCCTTTTTTTTCCAAAGCACCATTGGTTATTTGGTGTTTTTCTTTTCAGTAACTTCAGTACGGATCTCTTGTGCCAGGTTTTTCAGGTCCTGCATCGCCTTGCGGGTACGAGTACCTGCGGCGCCATTTCCCGATCCATAAAATTTTCCTGCATCAGCTTCAGCCGCAGCAATAAGCTCTTTTAGTTTGTTAAATTTTTCCATTGTTTTTTTATGTAAGTTATTATTAGCAGCTCCAAATTAATAAATGCTTTTGGTCTTTAATTATAAAAGCCATAAATATTTTTCACTATCTCTGGTTATTTTCAAAATTGACCATCCAACTGATGCTAAATTTATCCTCCAACTGCCGAAATAAGCACCCCGGAAAGCATCCTCCAGCGGCATTTCAATTACACCTCCCGCCGAAAGGCTATTAAACAAGCGCTCCGCGAAGTTTAAATAAGGGTTCATCTTAGCCATAGCTTTTTGTCTCAAAATTATTGTTTAACAGAACTAAGGTAATTACTTAAAAGGCGAAGGATATAGTATGAATCCGATAAATAGCAGGGCTAAAAGCGACAAAATAAAAAACCCGGCACCATAGTGCCGGGTTTTTAAAACTTAAGGAAATACCCGAAGGCAAATCCGCAAATTATTTTTTTATCGCATATTTGAAATCCTTGCCGATAAAACGTGCAGCAGCACCGAGTTCTTCTTCGATACGCAGCAACTGATTGTATTTTGCGATCCTGTCAGAACGTGAAGCCGAACCAGTTTTAATCTGACCACAGTTTAAAGCTACAGCAAGGTCAGCGATGGTCACATCTTCAGTTTCACCCGAACGGTGAGACATTACAGAAGTATAACCATTGTTCTGAGCCAATGAAACCGCATTGATCGTTTCAGTCAGTGAACCGATCTGGTTTACTTTAACAAGGATGGAATTGGCAGTAGCCTCATCGATACCTCTTTGCAGACGCTTAACATTAGTAACGAACAGATCATCACCAACGAGCTGAACGCGGTCGCCAACTCTGTCGGTCAATAATTTCCAGCCAGCCCAGTCATCCTCACCCATACCATCTTCAATAGAAATGATCGGATATTTCTCCGTAAGAGAAGCCAGATATTCAGCCTGCTCAGCACTTGTGCGGATCGCCCCTTTATCACCTTCAAATTTAGTATAGTCGTATTTACCGTCCTTGTAAAACTCAGATGCAGCGCAATCAAAAGCCAGGCAGATTTGCTCACCCGGTGTATAACCCGCTTTTTCAATCGCCTTAAGGATTGTCTCAACAGCATCTTCAGTACCCTCAAAAGTTGGCGCAAAACCACCCTCATCACCTACAGCGGTAGAAAGACCCCTGTCGTGCAAAATTGCTTTCAGGTTGTGGAATACTTCAGTTCCCCAACGCAAAGCCTCAGAAAAAGAAGAAGCACCAACCGGCATGATCATAAACTCCTGAAATGCGATAGGCGCATCAGAGTGAGACCCACCGTTAACGATGTTCATCATCGGAATAGGCAGTGTATTTGCGTTAACACCACCAATATAGCGGTATAAAGGCTGACGGCTTTCCTGAGCAGCAGCTTTGGCAACAGCCAGAGATACACCTAAGATTGCGTTAGCACCAAGATTTCCTTTATTTTCAGTTCCGTCCAGCTTAATCAGCAAGCTGTCAATCGCATTTTGTTCAAACACATCAACACCTTTCAATTCAGCAGCGATCTTATCATTTACATTGGCTACAGCTTTCAATACGCCTTTACCCAGGTAAACTTTCTTATCACCATCCCTAAGCTCTACAGCTTCGTGCACACCGGTTGAAGCACCAGAAGGTACTGCAGCACGACCAAGAATGCCATTTTCTGTAATTACATCTACTTCGATTGTAGGATTGCCACGGGAGTCAAGTATTTGCCGCGCATGAACATCAATTATTAAACTCATTTTTATTGGTTTTTATTAGTTAATTAGCCTTAGTGTAAAACTTACAATTACTAAGGCAGTATCCAAAGTTAGAATAAATTTTAAATTATACCGTTTGATCAGAAGAATTTTTGATTAAGCCCTGAAAATAAGGGGCTAGGAAAGAGAATACTACTCCCATTTAAAAACCTTAACAGCTACTGCATAGATCCCGATTCCCCAGATTACCATGATCAGAATCTGTTGTTTTACATCCCAGAGGCCGGCACCCTCAAAGGCTACCTTACGCATCGCATCATTCAGATAAGTTAGTGGCAGCGCCCTGCTGATCGGTTGCAGCCATGAAGGAAAAGCATCAATTGAAAAGAAGGTGCCAGAAAGTAAAAACTGAGGCAGTGTAATGATGTTTGAAATAGGAGGGATCGTACTCTCACTTCTGGCTATACCCGATACCACGAAACCGAATCCCATAAAAACGATCAGCCCGATCAGCGCCAGAACGAGCATGTTCAGCACCGTTATTATGCCATGAATCAGGGTAAAATGAAAGAAAAAGTGACCAACCACGATGATGAACACCGCACCCAAAAGGGCGAAACCGATCCTTGCGATACCTTCGCCGAATACAATGCTCGAGCGGCTTACGGGTGTGGCAAAAAAGCGTTTGATCACCAGGTTTTGTCGCAGGCTGAAAAACACAAATGCCGTACCGAACACACCCGTGCTCAGTAAAGAAAAGCCAAGCTGACCCGGTAATATGAAATCAATGGTCCGGTAGATCCTGCCCTTGACAGTATGCTCATTCAGCTGCGCAACGGTAGGCAGCACATCCTTGCTGTTCAGCGTATACATCAGGTTATTTAATACCGACTTCAGAATATTTCCCTTATCTATCGAGGCCGAAGTATACTGCACGTTGGCCAGGTAAGCAGGCTTGCCAGCAATATTTTTCTGCACATCAATTACAGCCGCATAATGACCTTTTTCCAGTTCTTTTCTGATTTCCGCGGCATCCCTTGCGCTGATCAGGTGGATCACACTGGTATTTTCCAGCGCTTTAATTACCGGATTTTGCAAATCGGAGCCAGGTGCAACAGCCACATCCACCTTTACACCGCCTCCGCCGAGAAAACCAAATACAAGAATAAATATCAGGGGGAAGGCGAGCGTGAAAACGACTGCCGAAGGGCTGCGCATAATGGACCGGAAACTTGCCTTTGCAAGTGCCAGCGTAGCTTTTGTGTTACTATAAGGTCTGCTCATTTTTTTCTTAATTATCTTCCCGCCATTCTTTGCCCGTCAGATGGATAAAAACATCTTCCAGATTGGCCTTTTTAACTTCTTTCCTGCGTTCAAAACCACTGCTCACCAGGTTATCGATCAGGTTGTCCGGGGTATCCAGCACAATGATTTCACCCCGTTCCACAAATGCCACACGGTCGCACAACTGTTCCGCTTCGTCCATATAATGCGTGGTCAATACCACTGTAGTACCATTGTTCCTGATCTCTATGATCAGGTCCCACAAATTTCTTCGTGCCTGAGGATCAAGACCCGTAGTAGGCTCATCCAGAAAAATGATCTTAGGAGAATTAATCAGGGTAGTAGCGATAGAAAAACGCTGTTTTTGCCCGCCCGACAGTGCCTTATATTTGGCTTTGGCCTTGTCCCGCAGATTAACCTTTTCCAGCATTTCCATAGGCTTGATGCTTACCCCGTAAAGACCCGAAAATAGTTCCATCAGTTCCTCAAGATTCAGGTTGGGGTAATACCCCGCCGCCTGCAGCTGCACACCAATGATCCTTTTGATCTTCGCGGCCTCATTATCTACCGAAAAACCATCTACCATCACTTCTCCGGACGTTTTCAGGCGAAGCGTTTCAATGATCTCCAGCGTAGTGGTCTTTCCGGCACCGTTGGGTCCCAGCAGACCAAATATTTCATTTTCATAAACCTCAAAGCTGATTCCGTTTACGGCAGTAAAATCGTCGTATTTTTTAACCAGGTCTTTAACAGTTATGATTGCATTTTTGCGCTCCATGGATTAAATGTAATAAGGTTTTATGCAAAAAGAAGTAACCAGGGTTACTTCTTTCCAAATATGTCGGTAAAATGAGGTATTGTTCCTGCTAAAATAATTACCAGGCCAGTTCGCCTTTAATCATCGTAATAAAATCATCAAACAGGTAGCGCGAATCGTGCGGGCCCGGTGATGATTCCGGATGGTACTGCACCGAAAATGCCTTCTTACCCTTCACACGGATCCCCTCGATACTCTGATCGTTCAGGTTAATGTGTGTGATCTCTACCTTATCAGAGCTTCTTACCGCTTCAGGAATCACTCCAAAACCATGGTTTTGAGAAGTTACCTCACAATGATTTTTTATAATGTTCTTCACCGGATGGTTCAATCCCCTATGGCCGTTGAACATTTTCATGGTGCCGATGCCATTTGCTTCCGCAAGCAGCTGGTGGCCAAGACAAATACCAAACATAGCCTTATCTGCCGCCAGTATCTTTTTAACGGTTTCGATCGCATAAGGCATAGCCGAAGGATCACCCGGGCCATTGGAAATGAAATATCCATCGGCACCCCATTTATCCATTTCCTCGAAAGTAGTTTTGGCAGGAAACACCTGTACATAAATATCCCTGTTGTCAAAATTACGCAGGATGTTCTTTTTGATGCCCAGGTCGAGTGCTGCGATTTTATAAGTCGCATTAGGAGAACCATAGAAATAAGGCACCTTAGTGGATACCTGTGACGACAATTCCAGTCCATCCATAGAAGGCACCTCTGCAAGCCTGGCCTTCAGCTCATCAAGATCAGTGATCTCTGAAGAAATGATGGCATTCATGGCCCCCTTGTGCCTGATGTGACGCACCAATGCACGGGTATCGATATCAGAAATACCTACAATGTTCTCATTCTGAAAATAATCCTGAATAGACTCTGAAGCCTCCTTGCGGCTAAAACCGATATTATAATTCTTACAAACCAAACCGGCGATCTTAATGCTCTCGGACTCAGTTTCTTCTTTATGGATGCCATAATTACCAATGTGCGCATTGGTGGTTACCATAATTTGTGCGAAATAAGAAGGATCAGTAAAGATCTCCTGATAACCTGTCATTCCCGTATTGAAACAGATCTCTCCCGTAGTAGTACCAATTTTACCGGCAGCTTTGCCGTAATAAACGGTGCCGTCAGCCAGTAACAAGATCGCAGGTAACTTTGTATAGTTAGTCATGGTAAGTATTGTGAAATTTTGTTGCAGTAAAAAAAGGAATAAATGATGGTGTAATTGCGACTTTTACATCGATTGCGTAGTTAACAAATGTGCTGTTAAGTAACTCCTTCATTTCGGAGTACAAAGGTACGTTTTTGATAATTGATATCAAGACTTTTTTTGAGATAAACCGTCTGTGTCACAAAAACAATAAATCTCCCGTTTTCTCGAATGTAAAACCTAATTTTGCCATCACTAAACGAGATAATCATGTCTGTAAACAAAGAAGTAAAGCGGATAACCACACACATTCTCCAGGAAATGAAACACAGCGGAGAGAAGATTGCGATGCTGACTGCTTACGATTACTCTATGGCTACCATTCTTGATGATGCCGGACTGGACGTGTTACTGGTTGGCGATTCGGCCTCTAATGTAATGGCGGGGCATGAAACCACCCTTCCCATCACACTCGATCAGATGATCTATCATGCTCAGGGTGTGGTAAGAGGTGCCAAAAGAGCCTTTGTTGTGGTCGACCTTCCTTTTGGAAGCTATCAGGGCAATTCTAAAGAAGCATTGAACTCGGCCATCAGGATCATGAAAGAATCGGGCGCGCATGGCGTAAAGCTGGAAGGAGGAACAGAAGTTTCGGAATCCATTTCAAGGATCATAACCGCAGGTATTCCGGTAATGGGTCATCTCGGCCTTACACCCCAATCTATTTATAAATTCGGAACCTATACCGTAAGGGCAAAGGGAGAGGAAGAAGCAGAAAAGCTGAAAACCGACGCATTAGCGCTTCAGGAAGCAGGATGCTTTGCTATCGTGCTCGAAAAAATTCCCGCACGGCTTGCCAGAGAGGTTTCGGAAAGTCTGCAGATTCCAACGATAGGTATAGGCGCTGGCACAGACTGCGACGGGCAGGTATTGGTGGTAAATGATATGATCGGCCTTACCAAAGGCTTTAAACCGCGTTTCCTGCGTCAGTACCTGAGCCTGTACGACGGGATTCTTGAAGCCACACAAGCTTACATTAAAGATGTTAAAGCAAAAGATTTTCCCAACGAAAAGGAACAATACTAAATGCCGGTAACCGATAAAGACATACTCTACGAAGACAACCACCTGATCGCGGTAATGAAACGCGCCGGCGATATTGTACAGGTAGATGAGACCGGCGATGAGCCGCTCGACGAACAGGTAAAAAAATACCTTGCCCTGAAATACAATAAACCCAACAGTGCTTTTCTTGGTGTAGTACACCGGCTCGACAGACCAGTAAGCGGCGTGATCCTTTTCGCTAAGACCAGCAAGGCGCTCGAGCGGATGAATGCCGTATTCAAGAACAGGGAAGTAAAGAAAACGTACTGGGCCGTTGTGCGCAATAAACCATCCAAACCATCCGGTACCCTGGTACACTGGCTGGTCAAGAATCCACAAAAGAACATAGTGACGCCCCACAACACAGAAGTAGCCGGAAGCCAGCGTGCAGAACTGAGCTATAGACTTCTGGGCGAACTTGGTGGGTATTACCTGATAGAGGTAGATCCCCTTACCGGCAGATCACATCAGATCCGTGTACAACTTTCTACCTTGGGCTGCCCCATCGTAGGTGATAATAAATACGGCTACCCAAGAGGCAGCCGTAAAGGAAGTATTTGCCTGCATGCACGCAGACTTCAGTTTGTTCATCCTGTAAAAAAGGAACCCGTTAATATTTTTGCCCGGCTTCCTGCCGATGGCTTCTGGGAACGGTTTGAAGACTTTTAAACGCAGTTTGCTTATATCCAGCCTTATTCGCAGGCCATTTTAGACAAAACGACCGCTTCGCCGAACTTCAGTTCAGACCGGTCTTTAAAAATCACCTTGCTGCCCTTTTGTTCCGTATCACCAAATCCTTCGTATAGTTTGCCGTCTTTACTCAGAAACACAACCTCTCTAACCGAGCGCATCCCTTCCGAATCAAAAGTATATTCTGCAATCAGCGTATCGCCCTTCATTTCACCGGCAAAAGTGCCTGAGTTCTTATCCTTCTCAAAGAAGTTGTATTTGAGGTTTCCAGTATACTCTTCGCCTGCTATTTTCAGATCCATAGCGACAGTATCCTTCTTGTCGACATACTGATAACACTCAGAACTTACCGCATCTGCCGGTTTAGTTGAACTGAACGTAGTATCTTCAGCAATTAACGCTGAACTGTCTGCTGTATTGGTATCACGCTTTTCATTGTTGCAAGCTGCCATCAGAACAGCGGCAAGGCCCAGCATTAAAAATGATCTTTTCATGTTTATATTTATTAAATCTCAAGCCTTCCTGCAATTGCCCTGCCAAATCAATCGATAGTTTACTTTTATTATTTTTATATTAGCCACGAAATGAACGTTTTCATCATCCCCTTTGTTTATTAGCAATTAAGTCATGTAATTTCTAATGAAGATTAAAATTGTCTTTTCTGTCTGTCTTCTATTCCTAATCGGCAGTTTCCGTGCGAAGGCCTGGTTTTTTACGGCGCCCTCCATGCCCGCGGCAAAGCAGGGGGTCATCGACCTGCGGGCGGAATCATTTACAGAAAAGGTAGCCCTCGATGGCGAGTGGGAGTTCTACTGGAAACAGTTGCTCGGTCCCGAAACCAAGGTAGCGCATCGCGGTATTTATACAGACTTTCCTTTTATGTGGAATGATTATGTATTGAACGGGAAGCGACTTCCCGGCTTCGGGTATGCCAGCTACCGCCTTAATGTGCTGCTGCCTAAAACAGAAAAGCAACTGCGCATAGCCATGCCGGATGCTTATTCAGCCTATGCCGTTTATGTCAATGGTAAGCTAGAGGCCGCTAACGGTAAGGTAAGCCCGGTTGCGCAGGGCTTCGTGCCACACTGGCAATACAAGGCTTTCGACGTCCCAAAGGGAACCGATACCCTAAAGCTGTTGCTGCAGATCGCCAACTTTTCACATGCCAGGGGCGGCATGAAGGAATCGATCTTCATAGGCGAAAAAGCGACAACAGAACTGGCCAGACAACAATCTGCTGCCATAGATTTTGTGCTCACAGGCTGCCTGTTCATGGGAGGCCTGTTTT
>DATFQH010000168.1:0-3840 GCA_035264385.1 Pedobacter sp. | reverse complement strand
TTTCTACTGCCATATTATTTATTGCTTTCTGATAATAAGATAACTTTGTCTTCGCCCTCAGTCTCTTTCCAGCTTACCTTGACCATCTGCGAGTTCAGGCTGTCTACCTGATGCCCGATATAATTGGGTTCTATAGGAAGTTGTCTGGAAAAACGTCTGTCTATCAATACCATAAGTTCTACTTTAGCCGGTCTCCCATAAGCAAGTAAAGCATCCATAGCAGACCTGATCGTTCTGCCTGTCCACAGCACATCGTCTATCAGAATGACTTTTTTGCCTTCTATAATAAAATCTATGTTGTTGCTGTTTGCAGATACAATTCCATCTTTTCTTCTGAAATCATCTCTGAAAAAAGTGATGTCAAGATCTCCTTTTTTAATGCCGTTATTATTAAGTATCTCTGAAAGTTCCTGCTGTACGCGATTGGCGAAGTAAGGCCCTCTGGGTTGTATGCCGATCAGTACGGTATTAGAAAAATCGTGGTGATTCTCAATCAACTGGTGACAAAGTCGCTTAATTGTGATCTGGAATTTTTTTCCGTCTAGCAGGGTTCTCTTTTGCATTGACTAAATGATTGCACAAATATAGCCAAAAAGTTGTAACCCCAAACTCCGATTTGTTTTTTAAAAATAATGTGGTTCACCCCCAAAAGAAATGCTCGAGGTTCCATACTTGAGCTAAACATGCAGTGAGGTTAAAGAAAAAGTGCATCAGTACGTCATACTATAATATATACTGGAAGGAGCCATATTGAAGTGCAAGAAAAGAACAATCGGAAGTTGCATCGAAAGATTAAAGCAAAATGTTGCTGGCAATATTAATTGCTTAAATAACGTTTGCTGTAGCTGATCTTTAACAGGTCATAACGTTTAAACTGCGATTTAAGCCTGCTTATAAAATCTGTATAATTTCTCTTTTCCCTGGGGCTCCAAAGTACTTCACTCAGTGCATCAAGCCTTGGAAACAACATGTATTCTGCTTTTGCAGGACTGTCGATGTACTCAGACCATAAATTACCTTGTGCACCCCAGACAAACTTCTTCTGCTCATCAGAGAGTTCTGCAGGCACGGGCTCATAGTTGTATACGCTAACTAAAGGAAGATATTTAGCGGCGGTTAGGGAATCTTCCTTAACAAATTGCGCATGATTGAAGTACATGCTGTTTTCAGGTGTCATGATTACTTTATGGCTTTGCCGCGCAGCAGCAATTCCTCCTTTTTCACCCCGCCAGCTCATAACAATGGCATTGGATGCAAGACCACCTTCTAAAATCTCATCCCAGCCAATTATAGTTTTGCCTTTGCCGTTCAAAAACTTGCCTATTCTTTGGATCATATAGCTTTGTAACCCATTCTCATCCTTCAATCCATTTTCCTTAATGATCTGCTGTGAAACGGGAGATTGTTTCCACCAGATTTTGGCGCATTCATCACCTCCAATATGGATATAAGGAGCAGGAAAGAGGGCAATGACCTCTGTAAGTACCTCCTCTAAAAAAGTAAACGTCTTTTCAGACGGTTGCAACACATTATTAAATTTATTGAAAATACCCCAGGTTTGCGCAACCTTATAAGTCTTATTGGGTTCGGTTCCCAATTCGGGGTAAGTGGCCAGCACGCCCAGGCTATGGCCCGGCATTTCTATTTCAGGAATAATAGTGATGTACCTGTCGGAGGCATAACGGATCACCTCTTTTATTTCTTCTTGTGTATAATACCCGCCATATCTTAAACCATCGTTTCCGGTTCCCGGATATAGGCCAATAATGGTACCATTTCGCCAGGCGCCGATATCTGTAAGTTTAGGATGTTTTTTTATTTCTATCCGCCAGCCATGATCATCTGTCAGATGCCAGTGAAAATAGTTCAGTTTATGTAAAGCGAGGTAGTCGATATACTTTTTTATAAAAGCTATATCAAAGAAGTGACGGCTGACATCAAGATGCATGCCTCTGTAGGCAAAACGAGGATAGTCTGTGATGTTAACAGCTGGCAGGGCCAATGTTTGCGAACCAGCTTTTACGGGTAAGAGTTGAAGCAAGGTTTGGATGCCATAAAAAACGCCCTGGTCTGTTGAAGCAGTGATTTCTATGTTCTTTTTGCTGACATTCAAAGCGTACTGCCCGTCATTAGGAGACACGCTGGCGGTACGGATTAGCCTGATCGTATTTTTCGTTTTTTCATTCGCTGCATAGGGGAGTATGTTCATAGCTACTCCGTAATATTTCAACAGGTAATCTGTTAGAAAGGTTGCGGACTTATTCAATGCGGTATCACTGATAAGAATTGATGACCCACGGTCTATGGTAAATTTTTCTTCCCAGGTTCCTACGTGTAACTCAACAGGCTGAGGGATAATTGCGGGCACCTGAGCGTGTAAAGAGCCAAAACAAAGCAGGCCAAATAAAGCGGTCATCAGTAGTTTCATTCGTTTTAGTATTTTATCAGTTGCAAATTAGGTCAAATGAGATCTTTTTGCGATGAGAATATGATTTAAGCGCTGTTCGTGCTCGTCTTATAGAGATTTTATCTTGTTATTATAAACGGGACAAGATTGTAAATGGTTACATATACCTCCATAAAAAAAGAGGACGTTCTATATGAACGCCCTCTTTTATATAGTTTTTTAAAGATTACAAACTATTTCTTAGCCTTGTTTTCTTCACCTTCCATTTGTTGTTTCAATTGTGCAAGCACGCCCAAATCGCCTAATGTAGATTTTTCAACAGAATCTTTAACTTTTTTCACTGCAGTATTAGATGCTTTAGCTTCTTTTTTCTTAGCATTTCTCTCTTCAGTGGCAGCCTCAGCTTTAGCCTCTTCCCAGATACGTGCATGAGAAACAACGATACGTTTTGCATCCTTATTAAACTCAATGATTTTAAAGTCATTGGTTTCCTCAGCTTTGATGGTAGAACCGTCTTCTTTAGCCATGTGCTTAGTAGGTACGAAACCTTCTACACCATAAGGTAAAGCAATAACAGCACCTTTATCAGTTACTTTAACAACAGTACCCTGGTGAACCGAATCTAAAGTGAAGATCGTTTCGAAAGTATCCCAAGGGTTTTCTTCCAATTGTTTGTGACCTAAGCTTAATTTACGGTTATCAACATCAAGTTCTAAAACAACAACGTCTAATACATCACCAACTTTAGTGAATTCGTTAGGGTGGTTTACTTTTTTAGACCAAGATAAATCAGAGATGTGGATTAAACCATCAATACCTTCTTCGATTTCAACAAAAACACCGAAGTTAGTCATGTTTTTAACAGTTGCTTTGTGCTTACTTCCAACTGGGAATTTAGCAGCAACTTCTTGCCATGGATCGTTAGATAATTGTTTAATACCTAAGCTCATTTTGCGCTCATCTCTATCTAAAGTTAAAACTTCAGCTTCGATCTCATCGCCAACTTTCAAGAATTCTTGTGGTGAACGTAAGTTTTGTGACCAGCTCATTTCTGAAACGTGGATTAAACCTTCAACACCTGGAATGATTTCTAAGAAAGCACCATAATCAGCTACAGTAACAATTTTACCTTTAACTTTAGAACCAACAGCTAAGTTAGCATCTAAAGATTCCCAAGGGTGTGGAGTCAATTGTTTTAAACCTAAAGCAATACGTTTTTTCTCGTCATCAAAGTCAAGAACAACAACGTTGATTTTCTCATCTAAGCTCAATACTTCTTTTGGATGCTCTATGCGGCCCCAAGAAATATCAGTAATGTGAAGTAATCCGTCTACGCCACCTAGATCGATGAATACACCGAAGTCTGTGATGTTTTTAACAGTACCTTCCAATACCTGACCTTTTTCAAGTTTAGATACGATTTCAACTTTTTG
>DATFQH010000167.1:0-13094 GCA_035264385.1 Pedobacter sp. | reverse complement strand
AAGCTGAAGTCCCTGGAACTCCTGATAATATATGCGCTTAAGAAAAGTTCAATAATCGGAAGTACCAATGCATAGACCATATTGGTCAGCAGCAGAATCCGCATTTGCCGCGGCTGCTGGTAAAAGAATTGAAATTCTTTTTTTAGCTTCTTCATTGTCATTATCCAGATTAATTGTCGAACGACCAGCAAAATTTAAAAAGATTAACGCTGCGCAGTCATTTTCTGCTTTAACAAATTTCGGAACATAAGGTTTATCTGCAGGCAGCGCAAAATTTGAAATCATATCATCTCGACGGAATCCGTAAAAGCCCTAACCACAACACTCATTTTTTGCCGGTAACAAATGACTTTAATTGCTGTTATATACCAAAAAGGTATTATGAAACGTAATTACTATATATTGGGTATTGGTATGTCTGCAGGTGGCTTACAGTCTTTGGCGGAGTTCTTTAGTAAATTGGACGGACACCTCCCGGTAGCAATCGTACTCGCTACGCATTTGCAGCAAAATTATCATGCAAAATTATTTGATATTCTGAGCAGTAAAACCAACATGGCGTTAATTAGTGTTGAAGATGGTATTGAGTTACAGCAAGGAAACATATATATAGTTGGTTCAAACCTGAAAGCGACTGTTCACCAAAACCGTCTCAAAGTAGGCTATGCAGGCCCCGGCACTCATATTATCGATATTCTACTGAACTCTCTGGCAGCTGATTCAGCAGAACAGGCAATTGGAATGATCTTATCCGGTACAGGTAATGATGGAGCTGAAGGATTGAAGGCTATAAGCGAGGCTGGCGGTCAGGTTCTGGTGCAGGAACCTTTCTCAGCACTCTACCAGTCGTTGCCAAGACTGGCTATTAAAATTGATCATCCGGATAAGGTACTGCCCCCGGTGAGACTCGCCACTTGGATGAACAAAAAATTAGGCACGGCCGAAACTTAGACACGGTGATTGAATCAGTTGGCCGTCTGTTTGGTAAAAACTGATGACGATACTTGTTAAGGAAAGGCTTGTAGGAGCTCACGTTCAGGTCAATTACTTTTTTTTAAATCAAAATACACAAATCCCTTTTGAAGCGAACGTCCTGACAAACAAAATCTGCTGGGAGTGGTTATAGAAAGTAAAAAAATCTAACCATGAAAAAATTAGTTTACGTATTAACAATTTCCGTAGCCTTGGCTGCTCAGAGTTGCGGAAACAGTTCTGGAAGTGCAACAGACACTTCAGATACCACAGAAATGGCAGCAGATTCGATGATGGCTGGTGATACTTCCCGTAACACTGTAGCGGCAAGTGACACCGCTTTTGCAAACAAGGCAGCTGTCGGTGGGATGGCAGAAGTAGAATTTGGAAAACTGGCGCTGGAAAAAGCAAACAATCCAAAAGTGAAAGATTTTGCTTCGATGATGGTGAAAGATCACGGAAAGGCAAATGACGAACTAAAGGCCATTGCCAGTGCAAAAAATATTATGCTGCCATCGACCCTTGATACCGAGCACGCCAAAATACATGAAGAGCTCAATTCCAGGACAGGAGTGGAATTTGATAAAGCTTATGTGAAAGCTATGGTTGAGGGCCATAAGAAAACGCTCGCCCTGATGGAAGATGGTAGCAAAAACTGTCAGGATGCGGAACTGAAGGGCTTTGCCGCAAGAACAGCTCCGGTGGTCAAACACCATTTGGACCTGATCAACCAAATTCAGAGGGAAGTGAAGTAGTTATTCCTGCCATTTAGTTTTGAGAACCCGGCTTTAACCGGGTTTTTTTGTTTACGGAATAACAAATACCGAAGCATTTAATGCAAACGGCACTGCGAGCCCGCCGGTCGGGTTTCTTCCTGTGATTTGATTATACGATAGGCGATGGTAGCGAACACTGCGAATACTACATGCGCAGGAATGCGTTGCAGATAAAAATCAATAAAACGGATTGAAGGCGGTAGGGGATGAATCTTGAAAGTTGCCTTCCAGATGAGCAGACCCAACAAGCCGCTTAGTAGACCGAGAATAACGCCATTTTTAATGCTGCGGTCTATTTCCCCCCTTTCCCATAGCTCCACATATACTGCTGCGAAAACAAAACCCATGCTATAATGCGCGCCCCATCCGGCCAGAGACTGCGCCCGGTTAGACAGGAAAGGTGCCAGTCTGCCGATCATGGTAGAAAGATGCTCGGGTTCTTTGAAATTTTCCTTAGGCAATAACGACATCATTGCGCTGGCCACTGTCATGAAGGAAGTACCTGTGAACCCTGAAATTATAGTCTTTGTGAATTTATCCATGGGTGTTAAGTGAATTGATCTCCCCGCTCAGTTTTTCAGGCCCTTTTGGTTGCCGCGGTATTTTAGATCTATTTATCTCCTGTTCCATAATCCTTTTAATTCCGGGCTATCCGTTGTTTCAGCTGCAGATTCACATCCTTCTTTTCCATCATTAAGAATATTGAGCAGTCCTTTCAACGCTCTGATTTCATTAATATTTTTCATATTGAATCTTTAATGATTGTGTCATTACGGTTGCCCCGAGCCTCCGGCAGCACCATATATCTGTCCGCTCGAATAACTGGCATCACTTGCGGCCAATTGAACGTAGATTGACGCCAATTCAGCTGGCTGACCAGGTCTGGCTAGTGGCGTATCCCCGCCAAATTGCTTCAATTTTTCCATAGTGGCTCCTCCACTGACCTGCAACGCAGTCCAGATGGGTCCAGGTGCCACACCATTGACTCGAATTCCTTTTGATCCTAATTGCTTGGCAAGAGAGCGAACAAAACTTGTGGTGGCCGCTTTGGTCTGGGCATAATCATAAAGCTCGGGAGAAGGGTCAGTCGCCTGAACCGATGTAGTACCGATAATCACCGAACCCGGTTTAAGATGCGGAAGGGCAGCTTTAATGATCCAGAAAGGCGCATAGATATTGGTTTTCATTGTCCAGTCAAACTGCTCTGTGGTGATGTCCAATATAGATTCATGCGTTTGCTGGCGGGCAGCGTTGCTGACCAGAATGTCAAGGCTACCCAGCCCTTTTACTGCTTCGTCAACCAGTCGTTTACAAAAGGCCTCGTCTCTTAGGTCACCGGGAATCGCTATAGCCTTGCGCCCGGCTTTTTTAATTAATTCAACCACCTCCTTAGCATCAGACTCCTCTGCAGGCAAAAAGTTAATGGCTACATCCGCACCTTCCCTGGCGTAGGCAATTGCAGCGGCCCTGCCCATGCCAGAATCTCCGCCGGTGATGAGTGCCTTGCGTCCGGACAGCCGCCCTGATCCCTTATAAGATATTTCTCCATGATCCGGTTTTGGATCCATTTTGCCGGCCAGACCGGGCCAGGGCTGCGACTGTTCTTTAAAAGGGGGATTTGGGTATTTTGTTGTTGGGTCTTCCAAACCCAGGGCAATAGTTTTACCACCAGTGGTGCTTCCTGCTGCGCTAAACACCGGAGTGCCCGCCATGGCAGCTATGCCTACACCCAGCCCGCCGATCACTTTACGGCGGCTGATTTTGTTTTCTTCATTCATAAGGATAATGTTTTAACAGGTATAGGTCTAACCAATTTTCAATGCGCTCTGTTTCAGTTTTTTTTATTTTATAGAATTCATCTTATCCGGTAGAGATATTTAGGATACAATCAAATTTGAGATATTATCTACATATGGATTCGAGTAATTTTCGATATGGTAAAACCGAATGGATTGTCTCTTGTTAATTCGGTTGATGGACAACCAACAAACATCGGCGCAGAAAACATTACCATGGATTGCAGCATTAGCTATGTTCATGCAATCGCTGGACGGAACCATTCTCAACACCGCATTGCCTTCTATAGCCAGCGACTTGCAAAGACCTCCGTTAACGCTGCAAAGTGTTATCATCAGTTATGTACTTGTATTAGCTTTGTTGATTCCACTGAGCGGGTGGTTATCGGATAGGTTTGGGTCAAGGAAAGTTTTTGTTTCAGCGATAGGCATATTTACTTTGGGTTCTC
The DNA here is from genome assembly GCA_035264385.1 of Pedobacter sp. Lineage (GTDB taxonomy): Bacteria > Bacteroidota > Bacteroidia > Sphingobacteriales > Sphingobacteriaceae > Pedobacter. The sequence goes on along the minus strand of DATFQH010000167.1, from coordinate 9,101 downwards.
TGCTTTGCGCTTTATCGCAGTCCCTGGCTTTGCTCATTGTTTCAAGGGTTATCCAGGCCATTGGGGGCTCGATGATGGTGCCAGTGTCCCGGTTGGCGATTTTGTATACCTATGACAAAAAAAAACTATTAGAAGTGATTAATTTTATAACCATACCCGGCCTCGTTGGACCTATAATAGGGCCGACGTTAGGAGGGTGGCTCGTAGAAATTGCTTCATGGCATTGGATATTTATTATTAATCTGCCTATAGGTTTGTTTGGCATGTATTATGCCGGGAAACATATGCCCCAATACCAGAAAGCGGGCGGGAGATTTGACTTTTTTGGGATGTTATTTTTCGGCGGTTCCTTATTGCTATTGACCTTAGGAATAGAACTTGGCACGCATGACTTTATCAAAGAGTCGGTCTTGCTTGTTGTCTTTGCCTCCTCTTTTGTCTTAATGAATTTGTATTACTTCCATTTCAGAAGGCTCAAAGAACGGGCTTTAATTAACCTTAGTCTGATCAGGATCAGAACATTGAGAATCGGTGTATTTGGAAATTTGTTAACACGCCTGGGAATTGGTGGCATGCCGTTATTGCTGCCGCTTTTGTTTCAGTTGGGCTTGAAGCAATCGGCCATGACTTCCGGCGTGATGCTGATTCCGGTTGCCCTCACTTCGGTATTGCTTAAGCCCTGGGTAGTACCTGTAGTAAAAAAAATGGGTTATAAAAATACCCTGATCATCAACACCCTGCTGATTGCGATTGTTATTGCCTTGTTTTCATTCGTTGGAGAACACACAAGATTACCCAATCTGATCCCGTTACTAGTCATTTATGGTGCGGTTAACAGCATTCAGCTGACCAGTATGAATACCATTTCTCTGTCGGCATTAGACAATGAAACAGCAAGTAGCGGCAATAGTTTATTGCTGGTCATGCAGCAACTTTCCATGAGCCTGGGTATTTCTGTGGGGGCTTTCCTGTTGGCAAAATACTCCAGTTCTGCATGGTTACATAGTGCTAATATTCTTCATGCCTTCCAATATACTTTTTTAACCCTGGCCGCTATTACCGCAGTAACCAGCTTACTGTTTTTAAGGCTTGAAAAGACAGCGGGAGAAAATCTATCAGGACATCATTAAGTTAAGCCAAAAGAGGCTTTAGCAAGTTCCACTCGAGGTCCGTACGTTCCTACTCAATGATTTCAATGACACCCTCGTTTCAGCAAAAAATTCACACATTGACGCTGGATTCCCTGACCTCAGGTTAAAGCGCAGTATCCCCTCTTATCCCAAACAAAAATAGTTGGCTAATGTTAAATAAACAGAACCGTTTAACAAAAGAAACATGAGAAAAGACAAAACACCAACTCCCGGATCATCAGATTATCCGGTAAACCAACCTCAGAAACTAAACGTACCTAAGTTCAGCAGTTCAGGAAGAAAGGCCGGTGATGAAGTACCTCCGGTTGAAAACATGAATGATGAGCTAACAGTCATTGATAATCACAATGCAGTTGATATGGATCAGCCAGAGACGAACCTTGGTAATCAAAGGGATGAGGACGAAGATCAGCAGGAACGGATCATCAGCAGGTAATAAAGGTCGGAATGAATCCGATACAGCTTTCCCAGCTTATACTAAAGTTGCTAAATGGGAGTCTAACTATCCTTGTCGTTCGAGGGCTAAAGGCAACCGACTAATAATATGAAATACTGCCAATAAATTAGATTTGTACGGATATGGTTAAAATTGTGCATCAGGAAGGGCTTCCATTTGCAAACAACATTCACTTTGCCTATGACATACGATTAGGTCACTTTCAATTTATCCATTCTTCTCTGGAATGGATAACATCTGCTGGTTCGGGAACAAATGCACGAGATGTAATTGAGAAAATTGAACCTGAAGACATCATATATTTAAAGGGAATTTTCAGTAATGTTATTGCGGGAGACTTTAATGGCCGGATAAACATAAAGCTTCGGGCTTCCGAAAGAGTCCGCTGGCTTCAGGTCGTTCCTTTTTTAGCGGATCAACAAGGCACGCGTCTTGTTCTCGGAGCAGTCATGGAAGTAACAGATGAAGTCAACGACATACAGACAATTACTAAATACGCCAATAAAAAGAATTCCATACTTTATATGCTGGGCCACGACCTTAGGGGCCCGCTTAATATGGCCAAGTCACTTACTAAAACTATAACCCGACAGATCGGAGATCAAGAGTTTTTGAAAAAGACCGGATACATTTCGTCTATATTGCAGCAATGCATTAATCTGATCAGCGATCTTGTAAATCGCGAATTTTTGGAAACCACCAGTGTAGAACTTGTAAAAAAACGAGTCGATATCGTATCAAAAATTAAGGAGTATCTGGACGAATGCAATCGGTCTGAATCACTGGCGCAAATCAGCTTCCATCTAAAAAGTTCATCGGATCAAATATTCATCATGCTTGACGATGCTAAGTTTATGCAGATCGTAAATAATTTGATTTCCAATTCGCTGAAATTCACGCCGGCAAAAGGAGCAATCCATATCTACATTGAAGAGGAAGCGAATCAGGTAAATTTTAAGTTTTCGGACACCGGGATAGGGATACCTAACGCGTTGCTTCCTGAAATTTTTGAAAAATTCACATCGGCCCGCCGGCCAGGATTGCAAGGTGAGCCAACGCTGGGTTTGGGCTTGTCCATTGTAAAAACTATTGTCGGATGGCATGACGGGAGCGTTAGTTGCGAAAGTACTGAGGGAGACGGTACCACCATCTTCATCACCCTTCCTAAAAATATTCCGGCTTAAATGCCAAGCGACAGATTTAAATATGTCATGTTACTTTCCGGTTTCCATATGCGGTGCGTCTACAGGCTTTGATTCAGGGGAGCCCTTTTGCCTTAAATAAATGGTTAGAAAGACAATAGAGGCCACTGAAAGAAATTCACTTTGCCAGTTCTGAAAAGTTTCGAACCAAAATTCCGCCTGGGTCAGATAAGCGGCTACCGATTCCCTAGGCAAATGTTTTGCTGCCTGCTCTACGTTGTGATTTTGCCAGCTGCCATAGAGATGCATTCCCCAGCTAAACAGAAACAGTAAGCCGAAACAGATCGAAAGCGAGCTTGCATAAAGTTGTGCGATCCAACCGCCCTTGTTGACTGCACGTGGTGCCTCCGGTCCCGGTTTCGGTTCCCGGTCCACCTCTTCTGGCTTATGTAAACTTTTAGACTCCGCAGAACCGATCTGCCGAAGTGAAATTGTCAGCAGGACATACAGGGCCATCTGCAGAAATTCGCTTTCAAAATTTTCAAACGTTGCTGAAATGAAATGACCGCTAGTCAAATAGGTTCCCAAACCGATCACGGCTTGCCCGTCTTCCATTATTTCCTGGTTGTGTTGTTTCCATCCCGTTAGCGCCTGTGCAGCAAGGGTTATGAGGAAAAGACTTAGGAAAACAATAGTTAAACCATTACGATAAAGAAAGGAGCTGGATTGCGGTTGTTTTCTCATAACATATTGTGTTGATGAATGCAAAACACCTGAAGTGTGATCTTGTTTATAAAACATACTCTTTTAGTGCTTCAGAAAGCTCCCTCGTTTAAGAACAGAAAAAAAATCAGCAAAACCTTCTTTGCTGGTCGCTGTTAAGAGGATACATATAACCTATTAAAACAAAGATTATGGCAAACTCAAAAAACAGTGCGGCTGATAAGCCTAATGCACATTTACATGAACTGTTCGTTGATGAACTCAGGGACATTCTGGGAGCAGAGAAACAGCTCCTGAGAGGTCTAAAAAAATTAGCTACCAGCGCCGGAAGTGAAACACTCAGAAATGCATTTGAAACACATTATTCACAGACCGAAGGGCAGATAGAGCGATTGAAACAGGTGTTCCAATCGATAGGCTTGTCTGCGAGAGGAAAAAAATGCAAGGCTATGGAAGGCTTATTGGAGGAGGCTGACGAGATCATAGAAAGTTTTCAGGACCAGCCGGAAGTTCTGGATGCAGCATTGATTTCCGCTGCACAGAAGGTAGAGCATTATGAAATTGCAAGTTATGGCTGTCTGGTTACCTATGCAAAGCTGATGGAGCATACAGAAGCAGGCGAGCTGCTGGCTGCGACTCTGACTGAGGAAAAAGATACTGATGGTCTACTGACCGAAATTGCCTTATCTGAAGCAAACATCACAGCATAATTTGCTATCTATTGAGCCGGCCTGCGTATCGAATTAGAGGGCCGGCTTTATTGTATGATCTGAAATCTATCCGTACGCTTTTCATCAGTTATAAAATCGCTCCATCAATGCAGGAGTAGGGAATATTCCCCGGATACTCTTATAGCCAGAGCCTTATTTTATTATCGTCGATATTATTGATATTCCTTTAAACCGGATGCCCCGAGGGTTAAACCGGATATGCCATCCAGCATATCCGGCAATTATTAACTAACCCATGCTCCTCACTGCGAAGCATGTTGTACATTTTGGAATGTACCCAAAGGGAATGACATAAAAACACACTTTCTAAGAGATTTGATTGCTGGATTTGTACCTGATTTAACGGATGAAATTCCTGCTTTTATTCAGGTATATTTTATCGATAAATCAAGTATTTGTCGGAAGAACAATACTATTCGGGCATAGGTTATTCCAGTGACGATCTCTAATAGTGATCTCCTTAAACACCAGATGAATTTCATATGGAAAAGATAATCTACACCTTATTATTAACTGTAATCATGTCAATCACGGTCTTTGCCCAGAACCGACCGGTGTCAGGTACAGTCACTGCTCAGGACGACGGCCTGCCAATCCCGGGCGTCTCTGTTAGAGTCCGGGGGACAACAAACGGAACCATGAGCGGCAGCAATGGAAAATATCTCATTACAGTCAACACGCCTAATCCTGTTCTCGAGTTTTCAGCGATCGGCTTTACCACACAATCAGTAACGGTCGGAACCCAGACGATGATTAATGTTGTGCTTTCTGGTAATGAAACGGCTCTTACAGAAGTGATTGTGACTGCCAATGCAATTCGTCGCGAGAAACGCTCGCTTGGTTATTCGGCACCCACTGTAAGTAACGAAGAATTAATCCAGGGTCAGAATCCCAGCGTAATCAACTCACTGACCGGAAGAGTAGCCGGTGCAAACATCACCAGTACCTCTAACACTCCTGGCAGTTCTTCCAGGGTGGTGCTGAGGGGAGGATCTTCTATCGCCGGGAATAATCAGGCGTTGATCGTAGTAGATGGTGTACCTATAGACAATTCCAGTGTTATTGGCGGAGCGTCAAGTTTGGCCGGTGTTGACTTTGGTAATCGGGGCAACGATATCAATCCTGAAGATATTGCGTCAGTTACAGTACTGAAAGGCCCTGCAGCCGCAGCGCTTTACGGCTCAAGAGCTTCAAACGGTGCCCTGATAATTACGACCAAAAGCGGTAAGCAAGGAAGTAAAACAGAGGTTACTTTCAGTACCTCAAATTCATTTTCTTCAATTTTGAAACTTCCAGACTTGCAAAACGAATACGGACAGGGCTACTATGCTGACGTTGATGAAAACTGGAATGCCACTTATGAAAATGACCCGAAAGAAAACTGGAGCTGGGGGGCGCCCTTTAACGGCCAGATACAGCCATGGGGACAGGAGATTGATGGAGTCAGGCTTACGAAACCTTACGCTGCAGTCAAAAATAACATCCGGGATTTTTTTCACACAGGTTTTTCCACAGATAACAACCTCAGTTTTTCCGGCGGAGGTGAAAATACCACATTCTATCTTGGTTTGAATTCACTTAATTCGAACAGTGTGTTCCCTGGCAATAGAGATACTTACGATCGCTACAATGTCCGCTTCAATGGCAATGCGGAGTTTAGCAATAAGTTCTACGCAGGTGTCTCTTTTACGTTTTCCAAAATCAACAGCCACCAGCTTGGCGGAGGTCAGGGAGCGGGTTCAGTCTATAATAATGTGCTGCAAACACCCAGGGATATCCCCTTAACTGATCTCAAGGATCTGAACAATAAGTATTATGGTTACGGATTTGTTGACCAGAACGGCATTAGGCGTGATGATCTTTATGGTTACTATGGAGCGTATACTATGAACCCGTACTGGGTATTGGAAAACTACGATAATATAGATGAGGTGAACCGGATTACCGGAAATTTCAACGTTGGCTATAAACCTGTCGAATGGCTCGACATCAAGGAGCGGGTAGGAATAGATACTTATACTGACAGACGACGTTTTCTTTCACCAAAGTTCAGTTTTCTGCCTGCGGACGAAGCTGGTAATTATTCATCTACAGCTAATCCACAGACCAATAACGGTTCTTATGAGATCGACCAGTTCAATGTCAGCGAAATCGTCCATGATCTGATGATTACAGCGAGTCATGAATTTAATGAAGATTTCAGCGGCTCGCTGATGATAGGTAACAATATCCGCCAGCGATATACGACAACGAATAGCCAGAGCACGAACGCCAGCGGTGGGCTGGTAGTACCTGGCTGGTACAACCTGGCTAACAGTAACGGCCCAATAGATGTCATCGATGACTTCATCGGACGACGCAGGTTGATTGGAATCTATGCAGATTTGAACTTCTCTTACAAGAACATGCTCTTTTTCGAAACAACTGCCCGGAATGACTGGTCTTCAACCTTGCCTCAATCAAACAATTCGTTTTTCTACCCTAGTGTCAGTCTGTCGTTCCTGTTTTCCGAACTGCTGAAAGAGTCCGGTATTTCCAGATTTTTGGATTATGGCAAGTTGCGCACAAGTTTCGCGCAGGTAGGTAACGACACAGATCCTTATCAGCTTATGACCACCTTTTCCAGGGCAGAAATACTGTCCGGTTTTGGTAGTACCGCTTTTCCTTTTGGTAATGTGGCCGGCTTAATGTCCGGCAGCACCATCGGGAATCCTGATCTTAAGCCCGAGAAGACAAACTCCTTTGAAGTTGGTACCGAACTTGGTTTTTTTGGTAACCGAATGTCCCTTGACTTTAGTTATTATGCCAACAATTCAAGGAATCAGATTTTGAGCATCCCTATCCCAAGTTCTACCGGTTTCGGCTTCAATGTGGTTAATGCGGGAGAGATCAGAAACAACGGTGTAGAGCTTTCCTTGCGTGGTACTCCAGTGAAAACGAGCGATGGATTCTCGATCGAACTTTTTGGAACTTACACGAAAAACAACAGCAAAGTAATAGACTTGCTGCCCGGAATAGAGCAGGTAACCCTCGGAGGTTATTCCGGTATGTCTGTCGTGGCGGCAAAGGGGCGACCTTATGGAGAGTTTTATGCAGTAACTAATGCGACAGACGCCCAGGGACGCACGATAGTGGACCCGGAGACCGGTCTGCCTGTTACAACCGCAGGTGCACAATACCTTGGTACATATAATCCTGATTTTCAAGCATCTATTGGAACTAACATCAAGTTTAAGAACCTTGTAATGAACCTGCTTTTCGACGGCAAAAAAGGGGGTGTATTTTACTCACGGACCCGTGATATATTAGGCTTCAATGGTACATCTGCAGAGACTGGCGGACCAAGAATAGGCGTTATCTACCCCAATTCGGTTTACCTTGATGAGGCTGGAAACAGTATAATCAATACAACGGCGCGCTTCAATAAACAGGATTATTATTCAGACCTGGTGGCTGGACAGCATATCGTGGATGGTTCATTCATAAAACTCCGGACGCTTTCACTGGCCTATCAGTTTAGTAAGCAGCAATTAAAAAACAGTATGCTCGGTAATTTGACGGTAGGCGTCTTTGGTAATAATCTCTTTATCTGGACACCAAAATCCAACCAGTTTGCCGATCCCGAAATTAATTCCGCGGGAGCCGGCAATGTGCAGGGCTTCGACTACACCGCTCAGCCTTCTGTGAGAAATTACGGTTTAAATGTCAGAGTCTCCTTCTAATCTATTTAATATGAAAACTGAACAAAAAAAGCTTTTAAGCTATTGGCTTTCCTTACTCTTGGTGACAATTCTGCTGACAAACGCCGGATGTAAAAAGTTCCTGGATGTAAATGACAATCCTAATAATCCGGTCAACGCGGATCCTGATTTACTGCTTCCTACCGTGGAAGCTTCAATAGGCCAGCTGGTGGGTAACAGTTTCCAGGTATATGGTAACTTTTTCGCACAATATTGGACCCAAAATCCTTCATCTTCTCAGTACCGCAGCCTGGAGCAGTATCGGTTGGCCAACACTAGTTTTGATCGCCCATGGTTGACGACCTACCGCAATGCCCTGCAGAATGCACAGCTGATTATCAACGACCGAAAAGCAAACAACGAGCTAGTGCGCGGTATTGCACACATCCTTAAGGCTTACACATTTCAACTCGCTACAGATGCCTTTGGTGACATTCCATTATCTGAAGCATTGCGTGGCAATGAGGTCACCAGCCCGCGTTATGAAAGTCAGCAAATAGTTTATGATAGCATCTTTCATTACATTGACCTTGGCCTTTCCATGGTCGGAACGGCTGATGCCCTGTCGCCTGGTGATCAGGATCTCGTATTTCAAGGCGATGTAGACAGCTGGAGAAGATTTGCCAATACCCTTAAACTGCGTGCATATCTGCGGCTTTCAGAAGTAAGCCCAAATACTTCGCAAACGGGCATAGCCTCGTTGTTTGCCACCAGCCCGGTATTTCTGGAAGAAGATGCTGCAATACAGTATGCCACGGTGGGTGGTAATGAAAATCCCCTGTATAACGAGATTCTCGGGCTGGGTCGTACACAAAATATGGTCGCCAGCGGCACAGCGGTTACTGCCTATCTTAGAAATGACGATCCCAGAGTACTACGGTTCTACGATCCACTGCCAGGTGTAGACACAATCGCCTATATCCAGCAGGGAACGTATGCCAGCAATACAGATAAGGAAGTGTCACCACCGTCGGCACTGGTAGGCGGGCAAGCATTAAGTACTGCATCTGCAACCGCACCTGTGAAATTTATTTCGGCAGCCGAATCTTATTTCTTACAAGCGGAAGCTGTCGCAAGAGGCTGGGCATCCGGCGATTTGGAATCCCTTTTTGAACAGGGTATCCGCGAGAGTTTCGAATCGGTAGAAATCCCCGGCC
>DATFQH010000166.1:0-6033 GCA_035264385.1 Pedobacter sp. | reverse complement strand
CCTGCGCTATTTTGAGCATTTTTCCTGTGGGCGTACTTAAGCTATAACTACCCTCTGCATAGTAATTCATGTATACGCCATCACCAGATTTCATCACTACATGGGCAGGCAAATTAAACAGACCACGAGGTCCGCTGGCATCACAGCAATTGATATGCATACCGCATTGTCCGCTGCCCGGCAGGCGATGGCCCGTTAAAGGTGTATATTTCGCCCAGATCCTGCCATCGGCACTCATCGCACCCAGTAGGGCATTGTAGTAGCTGGTTTCTACCGCATCAGCATATTTAGCCTCACCGGTTAAGCGCAGCAGTTGATGGCTCAACTTGATCCAGGTAACGGTAACGCAAGTCTCCTGGTAATGGTTGATGGCTGCAGTCTGCAATGGCCGGCCTCCAAACCACATTTCCGTTGACGCGCCGGATCCGGCCACGTTAATCTCAGTATCGAAAATGTTTTGCCATGCCCGCTCCACAGCAGTTTTATATTCTTTTTTGCCTGTAAGTCTGTACAGCTCCAGCAAACCTTCATAACAGGACATCATTTCATAAGCCTTTTGCCCCTGTTCAAAAGAATACCAATCGGCTGGTTTGGGAAAACGCCTCGCTACATCCGTTCCCGCATTACTGATCAGATGCGGGCCCTCCGGGCGCTCCCATTGTTTTACAATTTCTTGTGCAAAGGCCAGATATTTTTCATCTTTAGTCAGTTTATACAGCAGGCATACCGGCTCCAGAATGGAAGAAGCCGCCATCCCTCTGTAATTGCCCTTGGTAACGATGATGCCATCTGCCCGTTTCAGATCAGCCATCAGGTTATCCGCCACAGCCCTTGCAGCCCTTAAACTTTTTTTATCCCCAGTAACACCGTAATAATCCAGCAGCCCCAGCATGCAATATTTCCTACCCCAGATGTCCCACTGCTGCAGGCGGTTCTCTTTCTTATAATTACCAATATAGCCATCCGGTGTTTGCGTGGCCATCAGGCCGGTTACCGCCTTGTCTAATTTTTGTTTCAGTTCCGTTGTAGGCTGATATTTATAGGCCAGTACGGCAGAAGTGAACCATTTGCCCCAGAATTCACTCTGCCACAGGCTGGTCTCGTTTCGTTGTTTGAACGGTTCGATCAGTTCATCGGCATCCTGAGCAAGGATTCGGTTGTTATAAGAATTTTGCAGTCGCTGCCCGATAAAGCCCTTAATCGTTTCGGATGATGCCGGACTTAACTTATCCTGGCCAACTGAAAGTATTGAAAGAAAAAGCAGGCACAACAGGAAGCACGGCTTTAGTAGATATTTCATAACGGTTGTTCATTTGGTGTGCTTAAAAATATCAATAATTGCCGAATATACAACGTGACAATTTTCTACCTGATCTGTGCTTTATTCGGGATTTGGTTGGGTTTTGTACAGGGTTTGTTCGCAAAAAGCTACCCGTTTTGCGAACAAACCCTGTACAAAGCCCGAATAAACCTCAACTAAATCTCCTGCTTGCGATGCACGAGAATGTATCAAGGTCCAATTTTAACCATAAAAAAAGCGCCGCATAAATGCGACGCCTCTCAAAACTAACTAAACTAAACTAAAAGGAACTTAAATTATTTTGCTTTTTGCTTCAGCAGACCTACTTCTTTTTTCAGATTTTCGATCTCAGCCTGCTGCTCTTTTATAGCAGCCACCAGCACAGGTATCAGGTCATTGTTATCTACCTCATTGTAAGAGGCTACCTTACTGCTGTTTTTCCCGGAAGGTACCTGCTTGCTGGTCTCGTGCACAAGATCAGGAAAGGAAGACTGTACATTACTGGCCAGGAAACCGTACTGACTACCCGCAGGAAGCCCGAGATGTTTGTACTTTTTAACATCATACCTGAATTTCACCGGTTCCAGACTGATCAGTTGCTGTGTTGAGCCTGAGACCTTTTGAACCTCTACTTTGAGTTCTTTTTCATCGATTTTCTGTGCATTTGCAGAAAAGGCGCAAACGCTTAGTAAAAGCCCGAACAAGGCACTTTTACCCAATAAAGGATACTTCATAAAAATAAATTGTTGGTAAATACTGTTTTTAATTATTCATTATGCGTTTTGGGAAACGGCACAATTGGGCGGGGGCCCCCACACAGGAAAATGAACCAGCGAAATGTGGTATAAATGTGTATGAATAAGTTTTTTTGAAGGTGCAGCCGCTGAAAGGCTGATTACAGTATCGTGAATAAATTCGTCTGCGAACTCCGTGTTTTTTGACTCCTTTTCGTCATCGGATTGCTCATCCGCATCTTGAGAAGGACTGCTGGCTACTACAATCTTTTCCACTGTGTACCCTGCGAAAAGCTGGTTGCCTTTAACAAAAAGGAAAGTGAAAAGGATAAGTATGCCTAACAGTTGCCTGAACATATTTGCAATCGTTTAATTTATACTGGTGCTCTTAAGGCAAAGATATAGCTTAAACTAAGATTCGCAATACATGCCTCATTTTTTGTCGTTAATATGATAAATTTTTATGATAAAATACAGCTACTTGTATTTTTTAAGTGTGGTAAGATCCTGTTGCAGAGCTTCCCTGATCGTCATGGCCGAACCGCCACCTGCGGCGAGTTTAATCTTTAAAACCGTAGCTACGTCTACCAGGTAATGTCCTATCACATAGGCCTCAGGATTGCTCTGCCAGTCTGCATCGTCCGCATCCCTATAAAGGTCAAGCACATATTTTCGGCCTTTGTCCAGAAAATTTAAGGCTACTGTGGCTGTTCTTTTGTGCTCATCGGTAATGGCGCCTACAAACCATACATGCCTTCCTTTGGCTTTCCTGGCAATCGTGATATAATCGCCCGGCTCGGCCGCTATTACTTTAGTATCGTCCCAGTCTACTGCTACATCTTTTATAAACTGAAAGGCATCGGGATGCGCCGCATAGTTTTCGGGCAGATCAGCAGCCATCTGCAGCGGACTGTAGAGGGTAACATAAAGCGCCAGCTGTTTGGCCATCGTGGTGTGCACCTGTCGGCCAGCCACGGTAGAATAGCCCTTGATCCTGAAAATACCCGGGGTATAATCCATCGGGCCGCCCATAAGCCTGGTAAAAGGCAGGATGGTTTCATGTTCAGGCGGATTTCCGTCGCTGAAGGCGTTGTATTCGTTGCCCCTGCCTGCTTCCGAAGCAATGAAATTTGGATAGGTACGATGCAGTCCTGTGGGCCTGACGGCCTCGTGGGCATCTACCGTTACCTGATGCGCTGCTGCTTTTTGAAGCACCCGCTCATAGTGGCTGATCATCCACTGCCCATCATGATGTTCGCCTCTTGGAACAATCTTGCCTACATAACCTGTCTTCACCGAAGGGTAACCGTATGTATTCATGAATTTATAGGCGGTGTCCAGCTGCCGTTCGTAGTCGGTAGCAGAACCAGAGGTTTCATTGTGCATGATCATTTTTACGCCTTTGCCTGCAGCGTAGTCTGCGATTTCCCTGACATTGAAATCAGGATAAGGTTTGGTGAAATCAAAAACATTCTCCTTCCAGTTGCCAAACCAGTCTTCCCAGCCATAATTCCATCCCTCTACCAGCACGCCCTGAAGACCGCTGGCAGCCGCAAAGTCAATGTACTTTTTTACGTTTGCCGTGCTGGCGCCATGACGACCGTTGGGGATCAGTCCGCCCTGTTGATCTGTGGTATCTGCACGGTCTGCAAAACTCCAGGTACTTTTGCCGGTCTGGTATTCCCACCATACACCGGCAAACTTCATGGGTTTGATCCAGCTCGTTTCTTTAATTACAGACGGCTCATTCAGGTTCAATATGGTCTTAGAGTTCAACAGATCTGCAGCCTTATCACTTACCAGTATGGTGCGCCAGGGCGTGTTGAAGGGTGCGTATAAATAGGCTTTATTGCCCAACGCATCGGGCACCAGCCTAGCACTGAGGCTAAAGTCATTTTTGTCTACATGCAGCTGCATGGCCGGATAGCCGGTAAGGGCGGCTTCATGAATATTGATGTAAAGCCCCTCTGCCGATTTTAGCATCAGCGGTGTTTGTACACCCTGCTGATCGGGTACTACCCTGACCGCAATATCGGTGGCTATTTTGGAAACTTCGAAGGCATCAACCTTGCTCAATGGCCCTGTTGTATACTTATATTCGTTGCTGTCGTAATCGGCAGGGATCCAAAAGGCGGTATGATCGCCGGTAAGGCGGAACTCTGTAAGCTCCTCTGAAACGGTAAAGTATTTAAGACCCGCCTGCTTCGGAAATTCATATCTGAAGCCTGCCCCATCGTTGAACACACGAAAAACGATATTGATCAGTCTGCCCGGGCTGTGCTGTTGCTTTAGCCTTACGGTAAGCTGTTCATAGTTGTTTCTTATATTACTTACTTCTCCCCAGACCGGCTTCCATTGTTCATCGAATGTGGTCTTCGTAGTGGCGAGAATGCTCAATTGCCGGTTAAAGGCGCTGTCGCCGGCGAGGTTGATGCCCAACAGGGAATGTTTGATCACCGTTTTGCCATCAAAATAGAGTGAATAGCCTGCCCGCCCCTGTTCATCAAGGGCAAATTTCAATTTCACCTTACCTTTGCTGATCTCAGTCTCCTTGCTGTCCTGCCCGCTTGTCTGGATGGCTGCGGCAAACAGCAGCATGCAGATAAATAGTTTCTTCATTATCTTTGATATTTGTAATTATTTAAATGGCCATTCTGCTTTGAATGAAGGATTGTATTCGGTGGAATAAATCGGTTTGAACCCTGGAAAGAGTCCGCTGTAAAAACTGCTGAACTCACTGCTGTACGTATAGGTAAGCCGGTCCGAGCGGTAAGGCTGATCTGTAATGCCTTCAGACGTAGTAAATTTCAAAACCCTTTCCTTATCTCGGATCACCGCGACGGATACCGCACCAACTTTCATAGGGTACCTGGAGACAAACAGACCAGCAGGAACATTCCGCATCTGACCGTTTACCACTGCGGTGGCCGGGGCCTTCAGGATCGTTACCAGTTCAATGGAATCTTCAGCAGCTGGGGCAATCACTTCTTTCTGGAAAGGGACTACAGGAATATGGAAGGGCTTTGGTATGACCTGGTGACTATATTTTTTGAAGAAAACAATAGCTACATCTTTGTCCTTGTAACTTTTGTTGTCTTTTTTCCAAACGCCCTTATAATGATTCAGTAAAATAGAAAATCCTTCATTGTGGTTGATTTCCGGAGCCAGATGATGACCTTCCGGATAGTCGTTCCAGGTGATGACATTGATGATTGGGACTTCATTTTTGATCCCGAACTCGAGCATTTTCCTGAAATTGTAAGACAAGCCCGTAGTAATATACTTTCGTTCAGTATTTGTTATTCCGGCCTTTACTGCGTCGTCTACCTCATGATACATGTCCCATGTACCTTTCTTCAATAATTTGGAAGTATAAAAATCATTAAATACAGAGCCGGTGAAGGTTCTCTTCCTGAGTTTACATTGCGCGGCTACCCTATTGCCGATATACTGATCGTGGTATGGAAGCGTCCAGAGCCATGTCGCAGGAAAGTAATCCAGAAAATCGTTCAGTTCACTTTTACTGATTTCTTTATTGATGGTAAAGATGCAGGCAAAGCGTTCTCCGACTGCATCGGCCAGGCGTTTGTATGCCCTGGCGATATAAAAAGGTACCGGTAAGCCTCTTTTATCGGCCGGTATGTCGGCAAGGTTTTCACCGTCCCACAGGTAGGTCATCAGTCTTCCATCTGGTGTACGCAGCCAGCGGGGATTGTCTCTACCGGTAACCTCCAGTATCTTATTCATCCGGGATGCAAATTCGCTGATCTTTTGCGCTTCGCTGCTGCCATTGGGATGCGAAATGCAAAAGGTGAACTTAAACGGGATGTTCTTTTTTTCAGCTACCCTGAAATAGGCGAGTATAATATCGTCCCAGGATTTATTGCCCAGCGTATAATAGAATTGAAAGCCGTCTATACCCGACCTCAGTGCCGCGCGCATTTCGAATTCAACGGCCTCATCCAAAGAGAAATTGGCCATCAGGCTGTCTGCCATTAC
>DATFQH010000165.1:0-21377 GCA_035264385.1 Pedobacter sp. | reverse complement strand
AGATTTCAACAAGCATTTTAACGGAATTACGATGGTTAGACCAAAGGATTTTGGAAATGCCGTCGGGGCCTGGATTTCAGATAACATATCCATATTTTCATCTTCAGAAAACGAGCTGGTTAAACTGGAGAATCCTAATTTTGAGAAAAAGTTTGTGACTTATTCAAGTGACCAGATAGAAGCCCGTTATATCCTGACGCCAGCTATGATGGAGCGGTTATGTGGACTGGACAACAAAAGTGAATATACCATATCTTTATCTTTCATAGATACGCAGCTTTATATTGCCTTTCCTTTAGACAAAGATTATTTTGAGCCTCCCGTCTTTAAAAGCCTGCTTGATCTTAAATCTGTTAACCAGGATGTCGAAATCATAAAGTTCATGTATGATATTATTCATGAACTCGATTTAAACACGAGGATTTGGGGCAAGGCCTAGCCGGTCTGAAATGATTTGAGGATAAAAAAAAGTCCCTTTCGGGACTTCATTTTATTATTTAGATAAATACATCGATTTGTCTTTGATCAGCTTTCTGAAATAAGGGTCTTCGGTATCTTTGATAAATCTGATTGCTTCTCCTGTCGATTTCATTTCGGGTCCCAATTCTTTTGTGACTTCAGGGAATTTATAGAAAGAAAATACAGGCTCCTTAATCGCATAGCCTACCAGTTTACGCTCTATAGTGAAGTCTTTCAGTTTATTTACTCCTAGCATGACCTTCGCAGCAATATTAATGTAAGGAACATCGTAAGCTTTGGCGATGAAGGGAACAGTTCTTGACGCTCTTGGGTTGGCCTCAATCACATATACTTTCTCGTCTTTTACTGCAAATTGGATGTTCAACAACCCGATCACATTCAAGGCCCTCGCAATCTTTTTAGAATAAGCTTCCATATCGGCAATGACCTTTTCAGATAAGCTGAAAGGCGGCAATACGGCGCTTGAATCTCCGGAATGGATACCTGCTGGCTCGATATGTTCCATCAAACCAACAATGTGTACATCTTCACCATCGCAAATAGAGTCTGACTCAGTTTCCTCTGCCCTATCCAAAAAGTGGTCGATCAGGACCCTGTTTCCAGGTAGATCACCCAGTAGTTTGACTACAGCTTTTTCCAGGTCTTCATCATTGATCACTATACTCATGCCTTGTCCGCCCAATACATAACTAGGTCTGACCAATACCGGATAACCTACCTCATTGGCGACTACAATAGCTTCCTCGGCATTCTCAGCCACTCCGTACCTTGGATATGGGATTTCAAGTTCTTTCAAGAGGTCAGAGAAACGGCCCCTGTCTTCGGCTACATCCATATCATTATAAGAAGTACCAATGATTTTGATTCCGTTTTCATGAAGTTTTTCTGCCATTTTCAGGGCAGTTTGCCCGCCAAGTTGAACGATAACTCCAATAGGATTCTCCAGTTCTATAATCTCACGTACATGCTCCCAAAACACTGGCTCAAAGTATAACTTATCTGCCATATTGAAATCGGTAGACACCGTTTCTGGATTACAGTTGATCATGATTGCCTCAAAACCTGTTTCTTTAGCTGCAAGCAGTCCGTGTACGCAAGAATAATCAAATTCAATTCCCTGACCAATACGGTTAGGGCCTGAACCTAAAACGATCACTTTCTTTTTATCGGAACGGAAAGACTCATTCTCTTCTTCGAATGTGGAATAATAATATGGCGTCTGTGCGGCAAATTCTGCTGCACAGGTATCAACCATTTTATAAACCCGTTTTATTCCCAATGACTTTCTGCGTTCGTAAACCTCGTCTTCCGTTACATTTCCAAGCAAGTAGGCGATTTGTATATCTGAGAAGCCTTTTTGTTTAAGGGTAAAGAAGAAATCCTTAGGGATATTGTTGAGCGAATAGCGCTTTAATTCTACTTCCAGCTGCACCAGTTCATGAATCTGGGAAAGGAACCATTTGTCTATACGTGTTACTTTCCGTATGGATTCAAGAGGTACACCCATGCTCATCGCATCTTTGATGAGGAACAAACGGTTCCAGCTTGGATGCTCAAGTCCGTGCATGATCTCTTCAATACTGCGGTTATGTTTGCCGTCTGCACCTAGTCCTGCCCTGCCGATTTCCAGGCTTTGACAGGCCTTCTGTATCGCTTCGATAAAAGTACGTCCAATAGCCATGACCTCACCTACAGATTTCATCTGCAGGCCCAGTTCGGTATTTGCACCTTTAAATTTATCAAAGTTCCAGCGGGGAACTTTTACAATCACGTAATCAAGTGTAGGTTCAAAATAGGCAGATGTTGTTTTTGTAATTTGGTTTTCCAGTTCATCCAGGTTATACCCGATGGCCAGTTTAGCGGCTATCTTAGCAATTGGATATCCGGTAGCTTTACTTGCCAGAGCCGATGAGCGGGAAACCCTTGGATTAATCTCGATGGCGATAATCTCGTCATTATCAGGATTTACCGAAAACTGCACATTACAACCACCAGCGAAGTTTCCTATCGCGCGCATCATCTTGATTGCCTGGTTACGCATGTCCTGATAGCATCGGTCAGATAGTGTCATTGCGGGTGCAACAGTGATAGAATCACCGGTATGGATACCCATTGGATCGAAGTTTTCAATAGAGCAGATGATGATCACATTGTCATTACTATCCCTTAATAGCTCTAATTCGTATTCTTTCCAGCCCAATACAGCCTGCTCCACCAAAACTTCATGTGTTGGAGAAGCCTCCAATCCGCGTTTCAGCGCCTGGTCAAATTCTTCTTTCTTGTGTACGAAACCGCCGCCAAAGCCACCCAATGTGTAAGAAGGGCGGATAACAAGAGGGTAGCCGATCTGTTGAGCGGCCTCTTTGCCTTCAAGGAAAGAATTCGCAATTTTTGAAGTCGCCACACCCACTCCAATATCAACCATTAACTGGCGGAAGGCTTCGCGGTTTTCAGTTTTTTCGATTGCAGCGACATCAACGCCGATAACCTTGACATCGTATTTATCCCAAATTCCGCGTTCAGAGGCTTCGATACATAGATTCAATGCCGTCTGTCCGCCCATGGTAGGCAAAACCGCATCAATTTTACGTTCCTGCAAAATCTGTTCGATCGAGTCTACTGTTAAAGGCCAAAGATAAACATGGTCGCCAATGACCTTGTCGGTCATGATCGTGGCCGGGTTAGAATTGATTATGGAGACTTCAATGCCTTCTTCTTTCAAGGAAAGTGCGGCCTGAGATCCGGAATAGTCAAATTCACAAGCTTGACCAATGATGATAGGTCCTGATCCGATAATTAGTACTGAGCGTATGGAGGTGTCTTTAGGCATAAGGCTTAAAAAAGTCTAAAGTTATAAGTAGTAAAAAACTGCAATTGCTGTAGACTGGAATAGTCTGTGAGATTTTGTGTGATAATCATTTAAGATCCCCGACTATTCTGTCGGGATGCAAAGTTACGTTTTTGCTTATTAAATATCAGGTATTTTTTCAAAAACCGTCTTTAACAAAAAAGCGGGAGAATATCCCGCTCTTATAATGTGTTCCTCTATTGCTGTAGTTTGATCTCGCCTACATCTGTAATGGCGCTGTCGATGACGGCCACAGTCTCCACTGTTGTGTCTTTATAAGGTGCTTTAGCCTTTACCCATATCGTATAAGTGCCTTTTTTCACATTAGACAGAGTAAATTTTCCGTCGGTAACATTCGTTTTCAATGTATCTGAACTGGCTATCGCGACGATCTGAATAACTCCATCAGCTGGTGAAACTGTACCTCTTATGCCGCCAAATCTGGTTGATGTGAACGCCAGTAAAGCCATTAACAGTATTGTGGTGGCCAGAAACTGCGCAGTTGGGTTGTTCTTTTTCATTTCTATGAAACATTAGTTCATAATAAAGACACCCCGGAAGAGGTATTGTTTTAGATTTTTGGTTTGGAACAACATTTGCACATCATGCCTTATGAAAAAAGTATTTGTAATTTTAATGACAGGCGCTATAATTTTAACAGGCTGCGCTACTGTTCAATCTATCATAAAATCTACATTTCCTTATACGGCCAGCCTGCTGATTCCGTCTTCAGCAAAGGCCGATGCCCCCGCTTCTGCTACTTCTTCCGCTTCAAGTTTTGATGAAATATTTGGCAACCAGAACGGTACCAGCTACATAAAGGAAGTACGCATCGCTTCAGCAAAGCTGAGCGCAGGCAATCCGGCAGATAAAAGCATGGGTATGTTCAAATCGGTAAAACTTTACATATCCAATGGCGACAGTGGTGAGATTATGGTTGCCTCGAGAAGTGATGTACAGGAAAACATTGGAACAAGTCTTGTCCTTGACATAGACAATTCCAAATTTCTAGACAACTACATAAGGGGAAAGAGCCTCAAAGTCAGGGTAGCGTATGTACTGAGAAACAGCAACACCAATGACGTGAGTGTGCGTGCGGCCCTGAGTTTTACGGCAGCGCCCAATACGCAATAAATCATCTAAAGTTTTATACTTTTGAGGCATGCAAATCTTGTTGACCTCCTTTTTCGATCTGGTGGCAGACCAGTTTAAACATACGACCTGGCCAGAATGGATGGGGGTGCTGAGCGGATTTATCTGCATCTATCTTGCAGCGAAGGAACATGTATGGAACTGGCCCATTTCTATTATCAGTGTAATTGCCTATGCCTGGGTATTTTTTGATGCCAGAATGTACGGCGACATGGCGCTGCAGTTCTATTTTCTTTTTACTGCATTTTATGGTTGGTATTACTGGCTTAAGAAGAAAGACGATGATAGCCGGCCCATTGCTTCCCTTAGGGTTAAGGAATGGGTACTGATTGCGTTTTCAATTGTTGCATTGTCTCTATTGCTTGGCTTATTTTTAGATTACTTCACAGATTCAGATGTACCTTATGCTGACGGATTCTGCACTGCGGTGAGTTTTGCAGCACAGATTATGCTGACCAGGAAAATCCTTGAAAACTGGTTGCTCTGGATTTTTGTAGATATCTGTTATGTTCCTTTGTACATTTATAAGCAATTAAATCTCAGTGCAATATTCTACGCATTTTTAGTGATCATAGCGACAAAAGGCTATTTGGAATGGAGAAAAAAATACCGTGAACAAAGACATTAAAAAAATAGCCATAGTTGGCCCCGAAAGTACTGGTAAATCAACCATCACTGCTCAGCTGGCAAAGCATTATCATACTTTATGGGTACCGGAATATGCCCGGTATTACTGCGCAGCCCTGACGGCACCCTGCGACCTGCAGGACGAGGTGAATATGTTTCACGGGCAGGTAGCGCTGGAACAGTCGGTACTGGCAATTGCAGACCGCCCCTTGATCTTTTGCGATACGACATTCATCACGGTAAAGATCTGGAGCGATGAGGTTTTTGGGGAAACGCCGAAAGTGGTGCTTGACGCATTGCCCTTATACAATTACGACTTTTATCTGCTTATGGATATCGATCTCCCATGGCAGGAAGACCCGCTGCGGGATTTCCCTCATAAACGTGAATATTTTATGGATGTCTGGCATAAGGAACTTGGTGCCCTGAATGCTCGCTATGTAACTATTGGTGGTCAGCAGAACCGGCTGCAGAATGCCATTCATGCCGTAGATGCTTATCTGGCCGGCACCGGCCATTAAGCCGCGCTTTGCGATCTGATTTTATTTGAATACCTTTGCTTCATCAATAAAGGGGGTGCCTTGTTTTGTAAAAAACACGAAAACAGGCTGAGAGTATACCCATTGTATCTGCTTGCAGATATAAGCACCTGATCCGGATAATGCCGGCGGAGGGATTTAGCGTTATGGAAATTTATTTAAAAAGACACAAATTGAAAAGATCATTGATCGCAGCTTTAGCTGTGCTGTTATTGCCATTGCTGTCAATGGCCCAGTTTACCATATCCGGTAATGTAGCTGAAAGTTCAGGAAAGGTACTCCCGGGTGCTACTATTAGAATCAGAAACGCAACTGAAGGCGCAACCTCAGATATGCAGGGAAGGTACCAGATCAGCGGGCTCAGTTCCGGAAGTTATATCCTTGTAGTTAGCTATGTGGGATACCGGTCTGTCGAAAAAACGATCTCCTTAAAAGCCGACCAACCGCTCGACTTTGTGCTCAGTCCAAACGCCCTTCTTGCGGATGAAGTCATTGTAAGGGCTACCCGTGCCAATGAAAAGTCTGCGACGACCTATAAGAACATTAGCAGGGAAGAAATTGAAGCCAATAATTTTGGCCAGGATCTTCCTTTTATTATCAACAACACGCCAGGAGTGGTGGTCACGTCTGATGCAGGGACGGGTATAGGTTATACCGGGATCAGGATCAGGGGGAGCGACGCCAGCCGCGTTAATGTGACCATCAACGGAATTCCTTATAATGACAGCGAAAGCCAGGGTACGTTCTGGGTGAACATGCCCGATTTTGCTTCGTCGACAGATAACATCCAGATCCAGCGCGGAGTAGGCACCTCGACAAACGGTGCCGGCGCATTTGGGGGCAGCTTAAATTTACAAACTTCGCCCCCTTCAGAAGTTGCTTATGCAGAATTGAATAATACCTTCGGTTCCTTCAATACCCTAAAAAATACCGTGCGGGTCGGCACCGGACTGATCGATAATAAATGGAGCTTCGACGGACGTCTTTCCAGGATCAAATCTGATGGCTTTATTGACCGTGCGGCTTCCGATCTTAAATCTTACTTTTTGTCTGGCGCTTATCATGGCAAAAAAGACCTGTTGCGCATAAACGTATTCGCTGGAACCGAGAAAACATACCAGGCCTGGAATGGCATTCCTGAGTCGAAAGTTAATCGGGACATCCCAGGAATACAGGCCTTTATCGACAGGAATTATTTGAGCGGGGAAGATGCTGCCAATCTATTGAATGCTGATAGCAGAACCTATAATTCCTTTACGTACAAAGATCAGACTGACAACTATTGGCAGAATCATTATCAGGCATTATATGCCAGCCAATTCAGCGATAAATTCTCTTTCAATGGCGCATTGCATTATACCGATGGCAGGGGTTATTTTGAAGAGTTTAAACCTGGACAGAAATTCGAGAAGTACGGATTGCCAAACGTTGTGTTAGAGGGTTCTGAAGTTACTGAAACTGATCTGGTACGCAGGCGCTGGCTGGACAATGACTTTTATGGCATTACCTATGCTTTCAACTATCAGCCTCAGGCCGATCTTACATTTACAGTAGGCGGGGCATACAATCAGTACAGAGGAAAGCATTTCGGCGAGATCATCTGGGCCACTTTTGCCTCTACGGCCAGCAACTCAGATCATTACTACGATGGAAAGGGACGCAAGGATGACTTCAATATTTACGGAAGGGCCAATTACAGCCCTGTGGATAAATTAAGCTTATTTGCCGACCTGCAATATCGTAAAGCGGGATATAAGATCAGTGGGACAGATAAGAACCTGAAATCACTTGACTTCGACAATACCTATGATTTCTTCAATCCTAAAATAGGGGCAACATTTTTTATAAATGAACAAAGTAATCTCTACACTTCTTATAGCGTTGCCAACAAAGAGCCTAACCGGGACGATTTTACTAACCTGAAAGCAGGTCTGCCGGTACCAAAGGCCGAGCAGCTAAACGACATTGAGGCGGGATATAGGTTTAAAGGTGAGCGGTTCAATGCAGGGGCAAATGTTTATGCAATGTTCTATAAAGATCAGCTGGTCTTTACCGGAGAGATCAATGAATATGCTGATGCTTACCGTCAGAACGTAGACAAAAGCTCCAGATTAGGGTTAGAGCTGGATGCGTCTTACGTTTTGAGCAGCCATTTTGCTATAAATGCCAATGCGGCTTTCAGCAAAAACAAAATCAAAGACTACATAGATTATGTTCCGGAATATGACGATAACTTTGATGTTCAGGGACTAATCGCTACGACTTATGCCAATCCTGACATAGCGTTCTCTCCCAATACAGTGCTTTTCGGAGAGCTGGTATATAAACCATTTAAAGGCTTTGCTGCGGCATGGCAAAGCAAGTATGTCAACGAACAATATATGGACAACACACAGAATACGGCAAGAAAACTTGATGCCTACCTGGTAAACAACCTGAGGCTTGGGTACGACTTCAGGCTTGGGGGTGTAAAAAACGTCAATATAGGCTTGCTTGTAAACAATATTTTAAATGAAAAGTATGAAAGCAACGGATATACATATAGCTCTGTTTATCAAGGCACTACGACCACCGAGAATTTTTACTTCACCCAGGCAGGAACAAATTTCTTACTTTCACTGAATTTGAAATTTTAATCTGCATGAAGAAGTTCATTGAAAAACTGCATTTCATAACCCATGACATTGAACAACACAGCCATGTTGAACAGGCACAGATTGCCTGTGAGGCAGGCGCAAAATGGATTCAATACCGGTGCCTGAGCAAAGCTGAAAACGAGCTTTTAACCGACATCAATCTGATTGCCGGGATCTGTGACGACTGGGGGGCTACCCTGATCGTCACAGATCATATTCACCTGAATGGGAAGGCAGATATACAGGGATTCCATATTGAAGATATGGATGCCGACTTTATTAACCTCCGGAAGCAGCTGGGAGAGGCAGTTACAATCGGCGGATCTGCTAACACAATTGAAGGGTTGCTACGGCTCGCTGGGGAAGGGGCCGACTACGCAGGCTTCGGGCCTTTTACAAATACCAGTACCAAGCCCAATTACTTTCAGCATATCGGCGTTGAAGGCTACCTTAAAACCATGCAGACACTTTATAAAAGTTATCCTGATTTTCCTGTTCTGGCAGTGGGTGGGGTTACTGCTTCAGATATTGATTCGCTTATGCATACAGGGGTTTTTGGCATAGCAGCGTCCTCAGCAATCAACCAGGCAGAGGATATGCGTTCTGCGTATTTTTCTTTTTATGACAAGATTATGTAATAGTAATCTTTTTCCGCTGTAACGTTTCTTTATATAATAACCTAAATTTGTCCCAAATCATTTGCGTTTGGACAATATTGACCCCATAGAGAAACCCGATCCCTTTGCGGCCCTTCGTTACAGGGAATTCAGATCATATCTGGGCATGCGTTTTTTCTTCACATTTGCCTATCAGATGCAAGCGGTAGTTATCGGATTCCACATCTATCAGCTCACAAAAGATCCATTGGCACTTGGCCTGGTCGGTCTTTGTGAAGCCATACCAGCTATCAGTATTGCATTATATGGCGGCTATGTGGCAGATAAATCGGAAAAAAGAGGTCTGCTGATGAAAATATTCTCGGGTGTATTTTTATGTACACTCATTATGCTGGTTGTCACCTCATCGCACATGCATGCATACGTGCCAACCAGCTACATCATACCGATCATGTACATGATGATCTTTGGAATAGGAATAGCACGCGGGTTTTTCAGCCCGGCCACGTTTTCATTGATGGCTCAGATCATTCCAAAAAAACTCTATCCAAACTCCAGCACATGGAATAGTTCCAGCTGGCAGACTGCATCGATATTGGGCCCGGCAGCGGGGGGACTGGTCTACGGCTTTTATGGTATTACTGTGACCTATTTCGTGATCATCACATTTGTCTTTATATCGCTGGTATGCATCTTCTTTTTAAAGCCACACCCACCAGCCTTCATTCCTAAGGAAAGTATTGCGGACAGTCTTATAGAAGGTGTAAGGTTTGTATTTAAAAGCAAAATGATGCTGGGCGCTATGAGTCTTGATCTTTTCTCTGTATTTTTTGGCGGTGCAGTGGCACTGCTACCTGTATTTGCCAATGATATTCTGAAGGTGGGTTCTGAAGGCCTGGGTTTCATGCGGGCGGCGGCATCGGGAGGAGCTGTAATTACTATGCTCGCTATGACACGCTTCTCTCCAATGAATAAACCCTGGAGGAATTTATTAATCGCCGTTACCGGATTCGGAATCAGCATCATCTGTTATGGGTTATCCAAAAGTTTTTACCTCACCCTGTTCTTTCTTTTTGCGGAAGGTGCGTTTGACAGCATCAGTGTGATTATACGTTCTACGATCATGCAACTGCTGACTCCTGATGAAATGAGGGGCAGGGTATCTGCGGTAAACAGTATGTTTATTGGTTCATCCAATGAAATTGGTGCCTTTGAATCGGGGCTGACAGCAAAGCTGATGAGAACGGTACCTGCAGTGGTATTTGGCGGAAGTATGACTATACTGGTCGCAGGGATAACTTATCTGAAAACAAAAGGACTTATGAAACTGTCCCTGCAAGAGATCAACGAGCAAAAAATTTAATTGTCTTTGCCTTTTCTAACCACGGGCCAGCCGTGCTTCCATTTGATCTTTTCAATCCGAAGTTTTGGCCGGGCATTATCCATAGCATCATAGCCATGAAAAACAAGGTAGTCTGATCCGTCGAAAGTGCAGGCAGAGTTATGGCCTACACCGTACCATTGGGAATCTCCCTGCAGAATCAGTTTACCTCCGCCATGTCCCATTGGTATTCCCTGATCATCAACATATGGCCCTTCTACCTGCTTTGATCTGCCCACAATCATTCTGTAGGTGCTTTTACTTCCACGACAGCAGAAACCTATGGAGGCAAATAAATAATAGAAATTTCCTTTTTTAAATAAAAATGGTGCTTCTATCGCGTTCGGTCTTATTTCGTCGTCGGTAGAAGTATTTTTGGCGCCTCTTAAGCTTGCAATCGTGCTGATCTTGTCTAAATTTTGCAAAGAAATACTGCTAAGATCCTTATTGAGTTTTACAAATTTTATTCCATCCCAGAAGGAGCCAAATGTAAGCCAGGCATTTTTGTCCTGATCGAGAATCACATTGGGGTCGATTGCATTCCAGTTCGTTTTGCCGGATTCAGATTCAATGATCATTCCATGGTCTTCCCACTTAAAGTCCGGCGACTGTTCATCAAGCGTTTTGTTGGTGGCCAATCCTATGGCCGATGTATTCCTCCCAAACGTGGATACACAATAATACAGGTAATATTTTTTATCAATGAACTGGATATCTGGTGCCCAGATAACGTCTTTGAAGCCTTTGATTGAGCGGACTGCCCAATCCGGACCTGAACTGAATACTGGTTGCTGCTCCTCCCATGATTTCAGGTCCTTAGAACTCCATACCCTGATGCCCTTTCCTGTTGAAAACACATAGTAGGTCTGTCCCTGCTTAATCATTGCGGGATCATGTACAGATATTGTTTTTTGTCCCTGGGCATCAACGACAGAGCCTCCAGACAATATCATGCAGAACAAGAGCGCAGAGATGAATCTTGCGGGCATTAAACCTCCAGTCTTTCTCCTATTTGTTGTCTCCACATGGCATAATATAATCCATTTTGGGTAACCAGCTCATCATGTGTTCCCTGTTCAGTGACGTTGCCTTTTTCAAGCACATAGATTCTGTCTGCATGACGAATGGTAGATAACCTGTGCGCGATCAGTATGGTGATATGATTAGAAATATCAGAGACATCACGTATGGTCGTGGTGATTTCTTCCTCCGTCAGCGAATCTAAAGATGAAGTTGCCTCATCAAATACTAAGATATCTGGTTTACGAAGTAGCGCCCGTGCTATAGACAAGCGTTGTTTTTCACCTCCTGACACCTTTACTCCGCCTTCGCCGATTAAAGTGTCCAAGCCTTTATCGGCTCTCGCCAGCAGATTCTGGCATGCTGCCTGATGGAGAACACGCATACATTCTTCATCGGTAGCATCAGGTCTAACAAATTGCAGATTCTCCCGAATGGTTCCTGAAAATAGTTGCGTATCCTGAGTTACAAAACCGATCTTTTCTCTCAGCAAATCCAAATCGATATCTTTACCGGAAACACCGTTGTATTTAATTTCACCTGATTTAGGTTGATAAAGGCCAACCAGTAATTTTACGAGCGTAGTTTTTCCTGACCCTGATGGCCCTACAAATGCAATCGTCTCGCCTATTTTTGTGCCGAAATTGATTCTGTTGAGTGCATTGGTAGAAGCAGACTGATGTTTGAAGCTAACATCTTCAAAGTCAAGGCTGCTGATTCTGGCAACTGTTGCAGGATTTTTCGGCTTTTTATCTTTGGGTATCGACATAATCCGCTCAAAGTTATTCAATGAAACCTCTGTTTCCCGATATACATTGATGATGTTCCCCAATTCCTGCAGTGGACCAAAAATAAAGAACGAATAGATGAACAGGGAGAAAAACTCACCGACCGTTATCCGTCCTGCAAAGATCAGGTACATCATCAGAAACAGCAATCCATTACGCAGCAGATTTACAAAAGTACCCTGAATAAAACTCAGGCTCCTGATGTACTTTACCTTTTTCAATTCAAGTCCCAGAATTTTGTTCGTTGTAGCACCCAGTCTATTGATCTCCTGCTTGGCAAGACCCAAACTTTTAACCAATTCAATATTTCTCAACGATTCGGTAGTAGAGCCGGCGAGAGCAGTGGTTTCCGCTACAATGTTCTTTTGCACCTTTTTAATTCTTTTGCTCAAAAAAGAGCTCAGAAATCCCAGCAGGGGAATAGAGGAAAAATATACAACGGCAATTACCCAATATACTGAGATGGCATAAACGGTAACAAAAATAATCCCTATGATACTTGTGAAAAGCACGTTTATTACTGCCTGTACCAACTTCTCAGTATCAATTCGTACTTTTTGTAAAATACCAAGCGTCTCTCCGCTTCTTTGATCTTCAAAAACCTGATAAGGTAATTCCAGTGAATGTGCAAGTCCGTCTGAATAGATTTTTGCACCCAGTCTTTGAGTAATGACATTAACGTAATAGTCTTGAAAGTTCTTTGCAATTCTCGACACCATAGCCGCTCCCATAGCCAGTAAAATCAATACCCCGGCACCTTTGATAAACTCATCGGTTGAATAATTTTTATAATTGGTTACGTATTTGTCTATGATCAACCGAAATACATACGGATCAAGGAAGGAAAATATTTGATTGACCGCCGCCAGGAATAGAGCGAGAAATATTAGTCCTTTATAGTTTTTTAAATAGCTGAATAAAATTTTCATCAGTATCGCTGTGTTTGTTTGGTGATGCAAAGCTATGTCGTGGCTCCGAAAGTCAAAAATAAACAAAGGGAATGAAGCATTCCCCTCATTCCCTTTTAATTACTTATAGATTATAAATCCTGACTTATACCGTCATGA
Organism: Pedobacter sp.; assembly: GCA_035264385.1. GTDB lineage: Bacteria > Bacteroidota > Bacteroidia > Sphingobacteriales > Sphingobacteriaceae > Pedobacter. Next base: position 8,222 of record DATFQH010000165.1, on the reverse strand, counting down.
TGTCTTTTTCTTTTACTTCCGCATGCTTATCTACTTTAATGATATAAGCATCGGTGATTTTCTGAACTTCAGCCTCACCTGTTTTGATCTCATCGTCTGAAACACTTTCACCCTTCAGCTTTTTGATCTTCTCATTCGCATCCTTACGGATATTGCGCACTGTAATCCGGCCTCTTTCAGCTTCTTCCTTAACCTTCTTGACAAGGTCTTTTCTACGCTCTTCAGTCAGAGGAGGAACAACAAGTCTGATGATTACACCGTCGTTTTGTGGATTAATACCAATGTTGGCTTCCATAATAGCACGTTCGATCGGAACTAACAATGCTTTTTCCCATGGCTGAATGAGCAGTGTACGGGCATCGGGAGTATTGATACTCGCTACCTGACTCAAAGGAGTTGGGTTTCCATAATAATCAACCATGATGCCGTCAAGCATGCCTGCAGAAGCTTTTCCCGCACGAATCTTAGTCAGTTCAGACTCACAATGCGAAATGGCCTTATCCATAGCTACCTGGGCATCCTGAAGTTGTTTCTTTATGAGGTCATTCATAATATTTAAATTTTACGACAATATATTATTAAGTATCAGTTCTTATTTTACCAGTGTGCCTATGGCATCTCCACCAGCGATTTTCATAAAATTCCCTGATTTATTCATGTCAAATACGATAATTGGAAGTTTATTTTCTTCACATAAAGTAAAGGCGGTCATGTCCATAACGTTAAGTCCCTTAGCATATACTTCTTTAAATGAAATTTGGTCGTATTTTGTTGCGGTCGGATCTTTTTCCGGATCAGCAGTATAGATGCCATCCACACGCGTGCCCTTTAGAACTACATCCGCTTTAATTTCAATAGCCCGTAATGCTGCAGCAGAATCCGTAGTGAAATAAGGATTACCTGTTCCCGCTCCAAAAATAACCACCCGGCCTTTCTCGAGGTGGCGTACTGCCCTTCTCCTAATAAATGGCTCACAGATCTGCTCCATTTTTATCGCTGTAAGCAGCCGGGTTTTAAGCCCTACTTTCTCAAGCGCATCCTGCAATGCCATACTGTTGATCACCGTAGCAAGCATACCCATATAGTCCGCCTGAGCCCTGTCCATACCAGATTTCTCAGCACTCAAACCTCTGAAAATATTACCTCCGCCTATTACAATTGCAATCTCCAGCCCTTTATCGTGCACTGCCTTAATGTCTTCAGCATACTGTCTTACTACCTCATTATCAATACCATACTGCTTATCGCCCATTAGCGATTCGCCGCTTAATTTGAGAAGAATCCGTTTATATTTCATGGGCTCAAACTTAGATAAAATTGCAAATAAAAGCAATTTATTGTTCTGTGCTATTCGTCCCGGCTATAAAGTGCTGTATTCAAGGCCTTCCGCAAAAACCCGCTGCAATTTAAGATCATCTGACAACAGTACCAGATTGGCGCGGCTTCCAACAGTAATACTACCTGTCCTTCCCGGCATTTCCATTAGCCTTGAAGGATATAGTGATGCCATTTTTAATGCGTTAGGCAGGGATATGCCACAATGATCGACACAGTTCCGAACAGCTTGCAGTAATGTGATATTAGATCCGGACAAAGTACCATCAGGAGTAATGAATTTTTCCCCGGAAAGCTGGTGTTGATAGGGGCCCGTATTACAAGCGGTAACTGCGTCCGTAATTAAGAACAGCCGCTCGCCCATCACTTTTTGGCTGAATCTGATCATTTCAAAATCTACATGACTACCATCCGCTATAATGCTGGCCATTGCCTTTGGATGATTGTAAGCTGCTACAGCCAAATTGGGTGCACGGTGATGTATTGAAGGCATCGCATTAAACAAATGTGTTGTACTTTTAAATCCCATATCATAAGCCCTGGTTGCTTCAGCGAAAGAAGCATCGCTATGTCCAAGTGAAAGTACAATACCCTGATCCAGCAAATAGCGGATTACCTCATCATCCTGCAGTTCCGCAGCGACGGTCATCATTTTTATTGTGCCATCTGCATGTTCCAGCAATTTCTTTACCTCATCCAGACCAGCCTTACGAATATATGCAGCTACATGAGCTCCCCTTCTTTTGGTATTCAGGTATGGTCCTTCCAGATGCAAACCTAAAAAACCGACTGCTTCATCACGGTAAGCCTTTGCAGCATCAACACACTGCCAAACTACTTCATCCGAATTCGTAGCAACACAGGCCAGAAATCCCGTAGTACCCTTGCTGATCAGATCCAGATCCATTTGTCTGAGCGTGATGGCTTCCGGATAGGCTGAAAATAAATTACCGCCGCTTCCATAGATCTGCAGATCAACAAAACCAGAATTTATATATGCTCCGCAGGCATCAATCACATAATAACCGTCAAGTATCTGGTCTCCACTTATTTTTGAGATCCTGCCGTTCTCTATAAAAAGAGTCAGGCCGGTCAAAAGTTCGTTGCCATCAAAGAATTTACCGTTTGTTATTGCTATCATACGTGCGAATATAAAGTTAAAACGACCATTCACATACTTCCGTTACATCAGCACCTAAATATTGACAAAAAAAGAGCGCTCTGAAAACAGAGCGCTCTTTTTAAGAAATTATATTTGTGCGACTAGGCGCCCAACTGAACCCGTTTAAATGAAGTTACAGTTAAACCTGCAGCAGTATCATTTAAGAATTTACGAACATCTTTAGATGAATCCTTTACAAACTCCTGGTTTAGCAGAGTACTGTCTTTATAAAATTTGTTCAGTTTACCGGCAGCAATTTTTTCAACCATTTCTTCAGGCTTGCCCTCAGCGCGGATTACTTCTTTAGCTATTTCAGTTTCACGTTCGATAGTGGACGCATCAACATCACCTTTATCCAAAGCAACAGGGTTCATTGCTGCAATTTGCATCGCCACATCTTTACCCGCTTCTTCTGCACCAGCAACGGCCTGGTTCAAGGCAACCAATACACCTAACCGATAATTACCGTGGATATAAGGAATTACTTTTTCACCTGAAACAGTTTCAAATTTAGAGATACCGATTTTCTCTCCTATCTTTCCTGTATTTTCAACAATGATATCAGAAACCTTCTGACCATCAAGCTCCAAAGACAACAGCTCTTCAAGAGAAGCAGGATTTTTATCGATAGCAAGGTCAGTGAATTTATTAGCTAAAGCCACAAAGTCAGCATTTTTAGCCACAAAGTCAGTTTCACAGTTCAATTCAACAACAACACCACGTTTGCCATCAGCAGTTGCTTTAGCAATTACAACGCCTTCGTTAGAATCACGATCCTGACGTGAAGCGGCAACCTTAGCGCCCTTTTTACGTAAATAATCAACAGCAGCTTCGAAATCGCCATTTGCTTCTACCAATGCTTTTTTGCAGTCCATCATACCGGCACCGGTTTGTTGGCGTAATTTATTTACATCTGCAGCAGTAATTTGTACTGACATCTTAATTTTCCTTTTTAAGTTATGATTTAAAAATTATGGGTTGTATAGTAATGTTGTAAGTAGACCCTGCAACGCACCATACAACCCAAATTATTTACTATTTAAGCTTCTTCGCTTGTACCTTCTTCTGTGGCGTCAGCATCAGCCTCAACTTTTTTCCTTCTTGCACCAGGAGCCGCAGCTTCAGGAGCATCAGCAGCAGCTTTAGCAGCTACAGCTTCTTTTTCAGTTTCCTCGTCTTTTTCACGTTTGCGCTCATCCAAACCTTCCTCAATTGCCTTGATGATTACATCAGTAATTAAAGAAATAGATTTTGTAGCATCATCATTCGCAGGGATTGGGAAATCGATATTTGAAGGATCAGAGTTGGTATCAACCATTGCGAAAGTTGGAATATTCAATTTCAACGCTTCGCTAACAGCGATGTGCTCTTTTTTGACGTCAATTAAAAATATTGCAGCAGGCAAACGGTTTAAATCCGCAATACCACCCAACAGGCTTTCTAATTTAATACGCTCACGCTGGATCATCAAACGCTCTTTCTTAGAAAGAATGGAATAAGTTCCGTCCTTAGTCATCTTATCGATGGTTACCATCTTTTTGATCGACTTGCGTACTGTAGCAAAGTTGGTTAACATACCACCCAACCAACGCTCGGTTACGAAGGGCATGTTTACTTTTTTCGCTTGTTCAGCAACAATCTCTTTAGCTTGTTTCTTAGTCGCCACAAATAAGATCTTACGACCTGATTTTACGATCTGTTTGATCGCCGAAGCAGCTTCTTCAGTTTTAGTTAAAGTCTTGTTTAAATCTATAATGTGGATACCATTGCGTTCCATAAAAATATATGGTGCCATTTTTGGGTTCCATTTACGGGTAAGGTGACCAAAGTGTACACCTGCATCCAATAAGTCTTGATATGTAGTTCTTGCCATTGTTTTGTCTCCTTAAGATTAACGTTTACTGAATTGGAATTTCTTACGTGCTTTCTTACGTCCTGGTTTCTTACGCTCAACCATACGCATATCACGGGTCATTAACCCTTTAGCACGCAATGCCGGTTTTTTCTCAGCATCTAATTCAACGATAGCCTTAGCGATAGCTAAACGAACAGCTTCTGCCTGACCTTTAACACCACCACCTGCTACGTTTACATTAACATCATACTGACCAGTAAGTTCAGAAACTTCGAACGATTGGTTAACGATGTATTGTAAAGGCAAGGTTGGAAAATATACTTTATGATCTTTACCGTTTACGGTAATGGTACCATTGCCTTCTTTTAAATAGATACGGGCAACAGCAGTCTTTCTTCTTCCTGAAGTATTTGTAACTGACATTTCTTCTTTAATTAAAGTTTAATGGTTTTTGGTGATTGTGCTGCATGAGGATGTTCAGTACCTGCATAAACATAAAGATTGGTGTACAATTTAGCACCAAGTTTAGTTTTAGGTAACATACCACGTACCGCTTTTTCGATAACACGTTTTGGATGTTTAGCCATTAACTCTTTAGGAGAAATGAAACGCTGACCACCTGGATAACCTGTGTAAGAAGTATAGATCTTCTCGGCAAATTTATTTCCGGTCAACTTAATCTTTTCTGCATTAATAACGATAACGTTATCTCCGCAGTCTACGTGTGGGGTGTACTCAGGCTTGTTTTTACCACGGATGATCATTGCGATCTTCGATGACAAGCGCCCCAAAATCTCGCCTTCAGCATCCACAACAACCCACTGTTTGTTAACAGTTTTTGCATTGGCAGAGACAGTTTTGTAACTTAACGTATTCACTTGCTTGTATTTAATTTGTTAAACAATTATTTATTCCCCCTAAATTTTAGGGACTGCAAAGATAACGCAAAATATTTAATTGTCAAACACTTGGGGAAATATTTATAAATAGAACTATTTCACTAGTTTAAACTTATTACAACCATCAGCCGCCGATAATTGTTATTCCTGTATCATCCTTAAAAACTTAACTATGGAAACTCAAAATGAAATACTAGCGCAACAGGAGATCCTGCTAAATGACAATACTCAATTTTTGAGTATTCCGGATCCGCATGAAGACCAGAATGATGAAGACCTACCTGATGACGATCCGGGTTTAAATCATGATGACAAAGATGATCTGAGCCTGAACATAGAGAATGACGACGACATTGATGAATAAACCTTCTAATATATTTATCGAAAATTTAGTCAATTGATTTGAAAACATATAAGTTTGCCTACACCAAACCAAATACTAACTTGAGCGCTAACAGCCTTTTGACAAAAACAAACAAGTATATGATAAGCCGCTATAATGTAAGCGGCCTGCTTCTTGAAACCTATGCCAATGCCAGAATTGCCGCTGAGGCTATGAACGGCTCTCAGCAGGTAATTACAGTAGCCAGCAGGGGAACCAGCAGGCTGTATACTGCATATGGATACATCTGGAGACGCGGAAATTTGCCGGAGATAGACCTCAAGTCGCTGCTGAACCAAAAATGGTTTGGTACTTCTCCGCTTGCAAAAAAGCAATTTACGGTAGGCCAGTATGATATGGATGGAAATTTGGTAAACACATATCTGCATGCAAAGGATGCAGCCAAAGCTATTGGAGTACACTACAATGGCATTCGTGATGTGATCAAAGGGCGGGGACTCACGTACGGAGGATTCGTCTGGAGTAAGGTAATTCGAAAAAAGATAAAAGTAAATCCGCAGATCAAACTCAACAGCCGTGTTATATCGCAATATGACCTCAACGGCAAATGGCTCAGGTCATTCAAGAGCGGCCTGGAAGCATCCAGGGAGACGGGGGTTGGCAATGATAATATTTCATTGGCTATAAAGGGCACCACCATTACTGCCGGGGGCTATCTTTGGCGGAAAGGACAGCAACTGAGGATCAACACCAGTGAACTGCGCCATCATCCTAAATTCCCAACATCACTACTGGAGCAGCACATGAAAGCCAAAAGGCAATCAGTGCTGCAGTAATAGCGTAGAAATCAATTATTTTATTGCCATTGCTTTATCTATAAGAAATACCAGATTTCTTCTGTGTGCAAGGGTCTGTTCATCATTGCCGGTCATGGAGCCGGCAAGTTTAGTTTTAATATTAGTCAGTGTAGAAAGGGCCGCGGCCTTGCTTGCATTGTCATATCCGCCGGGAGCAGCAGAAATACTTACCGCGGCCTTAACAAACTCAGTCTGCAGATTCTGCCGGAAAGGATTTACATCCTTACCAAGATCTGCATCAAAGATATCACCCGTCAGATCATTCATTACCGCAGCAACAGAATATGTGTTACCGTATAAACTGCTGTTATTTATCCTGCTTAGCGTATTAGGATGCAAGATTTGGGCAAGCGTACTCAATTGCAGCGACATGAAACTATTTAGCGGCTTAATGTCCTCATTATTGCCAAAAAACCCAAAACCACGTCGTTGCATCTGCAAATATGGGAACAATTCCTTATCAGCATCAAAAGCATCCGGAGCAAATACATATTTGCTCAGTAGCTCCAGTGACTTTTTCTGATAATCACTAGAAACCGGGGTAAAAGGAGCTGTAGTCGTCTTCTGACCAACAAAACTCCGGTCTACATATACCCCTCCAATAAACCTGCTCAAAGCCGAAGCCATGCTAAAGCGCTGTCCGTTCAGCTGATTATACCTGCTCCGCAATTCCTGATAACTCTGATTAGGCTTACTGAATCTCGCTTTCAGCTTGGGCATCATCGTATTGATCAGTTTAAAGCGATCCTCACCATAAGTAACCATATCATTAGTATGGTCATTTACATTTACCCTTGGATCTATGCCACCACCAGGACTACGCATATCATCTGCATCATTACCAAAAGCAAGTTGCGGATCTGTGCTCCTGCTCAAGATCTTGTTCAAACCTGCTTCCTCATCAGCTTCGCTGAAAGGCGTATACCCGTACTCTATAGCCCACCAATCGTATGGCCCTGCTTTAGTGGTATAATAATCGCCTTGTCTGCCCCGGTCACTGCTCACGTTCACGGCGGGGTAATCCATTACAGATCCCTGTAAGCCAATTTTATGCGTGATCTTCGTATCGTTCATCTCCTTAGGGCTCAGCATCTGACTGGCTTTCATATTATGATTTAGGCCAAGTGTATGCCCCATCTCATGCATGATCAGATAATATAGGAACTGTTTGTGCATCTCCTTCACTGAAGCAACCCTTACTGGCTCCGGGGCATCGGCATCCAGAGCCTCAATAGCAGTAATACCCGCCTGATATTGCATACTCAGCTCTTGAGCCAACGTACAGGTAGCCATGTGATTCTTGCTTAAACCATGCAGGTGCGGGCCTTGAGGAGCAGCCGCAGCAACCGGATTCTCCCACGGCAGAGAAATGGCAGCATTACCGCCATTATAAAGTTCATCCTGAACAGCAACACCGGCACCAGATTTCCACTCTACGGTAATGTCAGCCCCAAGTATCTGGCCTGTAAGCGGATTAAAGAAACTCGGCCCGATTGCACCATAGGAAGGATATGCAGAAGAAACCCATCTGATCACATTATAAGAAACATCAGCCGGGTCCCAGACCGCATTGTCTGGCATCTGCTTCATAACAACCGCATTCTTAAAGCCTGCCTTTTCAAAAGCCTCGTTCCATTTCTCTCCAGCCTCTTTTATGATTGCACGGTATTCCACAGGTGTGGTGTTTTCAATCCAAAACACGATAGGCTCTACCGGCTCACTCAATTTTGCAGCGGGATCCTTCTTTTTCAGGTACCAGCGACTAATAAAA
>DATFQH010000164.1:0-11438 GCA_035264385.1 Pedobacter sp. | reverse complement strand
ATCCCGGGTATAATTTTGAGTTTAAATTCCTGGATCAGGATTTTCAGGCACAATATGTTTCAGAAGGCCGGGTGGCAGTATTGTCCAGGTATTTTGCGGGTCTGGCGGTGGTCATTTCCTGTCTTGGATTGTTTGGTCTTGCCGCGTTTACCGCAGAGAAACGGTTTAAGGAAATCGGAATCAGAAAAGTATTGGGAGCAACAAATTTTAGTATCGTTTATATTTTGTCCAGAGATTTTACCAGGCCGGTCTTGCTGGCGATATTTATTGCATTGCCGCTTGGATATGTATTGAGCAAAAAATGGCTCGAAGCATTTGCCTATAAAATTGATCTTCAGCTTTGGTTTTTTGTAATTGCCGGACTTATAGCCCTGACTGTATCCCTGATTACGGTTGGCTTTCAGGCGGTCAAAGCAGCGAGAGTTAGCCCGGTTAAGGCGATTAAATCGGAATAGAGGAAAATATAATTCTGTTTCGTGTCTTTCTTGGGATGCTGGTCAAACAAAATTAGGTAACATGGCATCAAAAAAGGATAATTTCCTGAATGTTTGAAGAAGGTGTTACAGAAGGTCAGAACTGCAGACCTTTGCAATAACACTAACTAATTCTAAACATGAAAAAACACAATTTTGGTGCTGGGCCGTGTATTCTGCCGGCTTCGGTTATGCAACAGGCGGCAAACGCTGTGATTGACTGGAACAGCAGCGGGCTTTCAATTCTGGAAGTTTCACATCGCTCTCCTGAATTTGAAGCTGTAGTGCTAAAGACCCAGCTGCTGGTGCGCGAACTGCTTAGGGTACCTGATGATTATTCTGTATTATTCCTTCAGGGTGGTGCAAGTACACAGTTTTCCATGATCCCGCTTAACTTTCTAAAAACTAAAGGTACTTACCTGGATACGGGGTATTTTGCCCTTAAGGCAATAAAAGAAGCGAAGCATTATGGCCATGTAGCCGTTGCAGCGACTTCCGCCGATAAGAACTATAGTTATATTCCTGATGTAAATCTTACTGAACCGGGGGGTGATTACCTGCACTGTACCTCTAACAATACCATTGAAGGGACGGAGATCTTTCATTTTCCGCAAACTGATATTCCTCTATTTTGCGATATGTCTTCAGATATTTTTTCAAGAATGATCAATGTCCGGGATTTTGACCTGATTTATGCAGGTGCGCAAAAGAATATGGGCCCGGCGGGAATGACGCTGGTTATTGTAAAGGATGAACTGCTGAAGCAAGTGAATAAGGCACTGCCGTCTATGTCGGATTACAGGGTTTACAGGGATAATCAGAGTATGTTCAATACTCCTCCTGTGTTTTCTATTTATGTGGCAATGCTCAATTTGCTCTGGCTCAAAGATCAGGGTGGTGTAGAAGGTATAGAACAAATGAACATGAGAAAGGCCAGAGTACTGTATACAGAGATAGACCGCAATCCTTTGTTTCAGGGATCTGCAGCTATTGCCCACCGGTCTAGGATGAATGTTACGTTTACTACTGTTGATCCGGCACATGAAAAGGATTTCCTGGACTTTGCTGAAGCCCGTGGCTTTGTCGGTATCAGCGGATACCGCAGTGTCGGTGGTTTCAGGGCGTCGTTATATAATGCCCTTCCATTGGAAAGTGTACAGGCGCTGACAGCGGTGATGTATGAATTTCAGCGATATAAATATCCATTGTCTGCGGAGATAAAGGAAGCGCAGCTAATCAACTGATATGGCAAGTATCAAACCGTTTACACCCTGTTTTCCGAATATGGAATGGTTGACTGGTCTGAAAGATGGCCCGCTGCGTATGGTACAAAAGCTACTGGAACCGAAGGGTGAATTGGTGGTGATGCAGCACGCTGAAAGACACAGGGATAGTTTAGAGGCGCTGATCTTTAATAATTTTTACCACAATGCGGATCTGCCGGCTATTTACCTTTATGAACAGGAATCTGAAATGGGCAGCCAGTTTGGCATCTGGGCACTTACCAGTCTCGACGATATGTTGTCTGGAAAGATCATTACCCATGAGGACACCCTGTCCGAACATCGGGAAAAAATCAGCAGTTACAGAACATTCGTTGGGTTGGAGGGCAGACCTGTCTTATTCAGTTATGAGCGGGAGGAGACAATTAGCGGGTTGGCAGAGCAGGTAAGTGTGATGAAACCGGACATCAGTTTTTCTTATGACGGGGCAGATCACCGTTTGTGGGGCATCACAGACCGGACTATCCTAATTGCCTTGCAGCAGGCTTTCAGCGGACTTTCCAGGGTTTATGTTGCCGACGGACATCATCGTCTTGCTGCGGCAGCTGCCCTTCACAAACAAACTCCACAATGGATCTCTACGCTTTACATTACGACGGGCCAACTACGGTGCCGTGAATTTCACAGAATGGTGTTGCCGAAAGAAAAGATCAGTGAAGAACATTTTCTGAACTATTTGCGTGGTTATGGATTTATCTCAGAGATTCCGGGGAATCAACCTCACAGGCCCCAGCAGTCGATGAGGTTTGGGGTATGCTTTCAGGGAAAGTGGTACCAGTTTAATCTGGATCCAGCGCTTTGCGGGCCGGAACAAAGACCGGATGTGTGTTTTCTGCAGGATGAGATTCTTGAACTCTTCTTTGGGATCAGTGATCCGGGTGCGGATAGCAGGCTGCTTTGCTGGCCCGCCAATCAGTGGAGAGAACTGTTGGCCTATGAACGGGAACATCAGCAGGCCATTGTGTTCACCTTGTATGCAATTAGTCCGGCCGGGCTGGTAGAGATAGCGGAGAATAAAACTGCCTTGCCACCAAAGTCTACCTACACTGAACCTAAGATTCCTTATGGGCTGCTGATCTATGACCATAGGAGCAACTGATCTTAGGAGTTTGTTTCTTCATTCTTAGCAATGCGCCATTTCACAATTTTAACGATAAGTTCCAGCGGCATTGGTTTATCGAGTGGAAATTGTATTGAACCTTTCCCAGTCTTGTAGCCGGAAAGGTCCTTTAGAAAATTATCATCATTTGTCGGTGCAGGATAAAAACCAATATGATGCTTAAAGGCTGCAAAGTATACCAGATTGCCTTTGTAGGTAAATGCAGGCATGTTGTATTTAATGGCTTCCATTGCCTGTGGAGCTGCATCCTGTACGGTCTTACGGATTAGTTCAAGTACAATGCGGATTTCTTTTGGAAAGTCGGAAAGGTATTCATCGATGGTATATGGTTTTTTTGTTTTCATAAGAGTGACTTTTTATCATGCAGATTCTGGTTCATTCACCATCTGGTCCTGCTGCAGGCCATCAAAGGTTACATGTATAAATAATATGATCTTTCTTGTTGTTCTGTATTGGTTAATTACTGAAGTAAAGTTAATGTTCAAAAACACAAATGATCCGGGGGAATAACGACAATTAACGGGGTTAAAAAGGACATCAACTAATCATTAAATAGTAACTTGTAGCTATGAAATTCAAACTTATATTTTCATTAATCCTTATTTGGTTAATTTACTGATCTTGCAGATAAGTTGACCGCTGTTGATGCGCTCGGCTTTAACGAACCAGAATCTAATCACAACGGCGGTGGCCTTAAGTTTGGACTGAATGATTATCGTTATATCCGCAGGCGATGGTGGCGGGGCGAGCTTTACCTGATGAAGATTGTTCCCGGTACGTGATTCGGTTTTGGGTTATTTTGAAGAATGTTAAATAATTGTGTCAGGAGGTATTTTTTTCAATCTTATGTTTTAAATTTAAGTGTTAATTCTAATAACACATCATCATGAACAGGATCAAATTAAGTGCCCTTTTACTGATCTTTCTATTCATTGCATTTGGATCTGATGCATATTCATTAAGTATTTATGTGTCAACGCAAGGGAAAGACAGCAACCCCGGAACTGCGAATGCGCCATTTGCAACACTGATGGCTGCTAAGAGTTATGTACAAAAGCTGCGTAAGGAAAAGAAGCTGGCCGAACTTGTTGAGATTATTGTGAGCCCGGGTATTTACCGGTTAACTCAACCCCTGGATTTCAATGCGGATGATTCGGGCACTGCTGCCGCTCCATTGCTTATCAGGGCAAAAGGAGGTGTAAGGCCAGTGTTTACGGGGGGCATCCAGCTCCCTATATTTAAAAAAATAAGTGACACTCTTTGGAAAATTGACATGACAGAGCTTTCAGGATATCGCGGTCCGGTTCAGCAGCTTTTTGTAAATGGTAAGAGAGCTGTCAATGCGAGAACCCCCAATGAGGATGATGATTTTAAACTTAGCTCGGTTGTAGAAGAGATCAGTGAGGCGAATAAGAATGTCGCAGTGCAGCAAATCAGGCTCAGCCCGGAACAACTGGCTGTATTACCGGTAAACAAACCTTTGGAGCAGTTGGTGATCTCTGTTAACCATGCATGGGACCGAACAAAAAAACCGGTAAAGCGGGTCTCTTTTTCGGATACCTCAGTTTACATCGGCGGGAAGCCTATGCAACCCTGGAACAGGCTGGATAATAGCGCGCAGTTCTTTTTTGAGGGTGAAAGAGATTTTTTAGATGAACCGGGCGAGTATTTCATTTCTCCGGAAGGTAACTTGTTTTATATACCACGGCCGGGAGAGGAAATCGAAAGCAGTATTGCTGTGGTACCTGTTATTGATCAGCTTTTGCTGATCAGCGGAAGTCTGGATAAAAAAGTGGCATATATCAGCTTCAAAGGTCTTTCTTTTCAGTATACACGTCACGTCATGCCCGATTCAGGAGAGGAGCCTGCACAGGCCGCGGCACCAACTGATGCTGCGGTTATGGCTGATTATGCAGGTAACATTTCCTTTGAGAACTGTGAGGTAGCGCATGTAGCCAATAATGCCATGTGGTTCCGGGCAGGATGCAGTAACATCGGTTTGATTGCCAGTTATTTGCATGACCTGGGTATAGGGGGCGTAAAGATTGGGGAAATGCAGATTCCCGCTGAAAAGAACAGGAAAACCGATGGCATCACGGTTGATAATAATATCATTCGATCTGGAGGGCACGTCATTCCTACCGGCGTGGGCGTCATGATCTTTCACTCTGGAGACAATGTGATTTCACACAATGAGATTGCAGATTTCCGCTATACAGGTATTTCTGTCGGATGGGTATGGGGTTATGCTGAGAGTCCGGCAAAACGCAACAAGATCATTTATAATCACATTCATCACCTCGGCTGGGGTTTGCTGAGTGATATGGGTGGCGTATACACGCTTGGTTCGTCTGAAGGTACGGTAATCAGTAACAATGTAATTCACGATATTTATTCTTATGGCTATGGAGGCTGGGGTCTGTATACCGATGAAGGATCGACCGGGATACTTGAAGAAAACAACCTGGTATATAATTGCAAAAGCTCGGGTTTTCACCAGCATTATGGAAAAGACAACATTATAAGGAACAATATTTTTGCGCTGCAGGTGAAGGCACAGCTGCAGGCAACACGTATTGAGCCTCACAGATCGTTCCGGTTTGTCAATAATATTGTTTACTTCAGCAGTGGTAAGCTTGGAGAAAACAACTGGGGCAAAGTAAATGCCGAACTGGACAGTAACATGTATTGGGATACACGCAATGCCGCTATGAAAATAGAAGGGGAACCGCATTCTGTGGTCGCTGATCCGATGTTTGCAAATCCCAAGATGTTTGACTTTAGCTTTGGAAGCTCTAAAGCGATCCGAAGAACAGGCTTTAAGCCTTTCGATTACCGCAAGGCTGGTGTTTACGGAAGCACCAGGTGGAAAGAACTGGCACAACTTGATCTTCGGAAAATATTGCTTTTTGATGAGATCGTAGCCAGAAGATTAAAAGAGGATAATTGATCGGTTGTGTTGTTACGGGTTGCTGTAAAAAAACAATTTTAGTTTTTTATAATGGATGACCGCTTGATATTCCAGAAGCAGATCGCAGCCGATGATCGCCGCAATAGGTCGATGCCCTAATCCTTCATAAGTCTGGTTTACTGCACTCAGATCCAGCGCTACCGTATGGTAATCTGTTAGGACAAGCCTTCCTATCTTCAATTTAGGAATCACCGCCTGCAGGGTGCTGGATGTGGTAAAAAGAGTGGTGGCATGTGTTTCTTCTGATTCAGTCAGTTCGGGAAGGTGGCTTTTGATAAAGGTCTTGTCGAATACGGATCTGGACGCCCCAGTATCTACTACAGCAAAAAGCTTTAGTCCAAAAACGACAATTTCCACCAGCAGGTGGAAACCGTCGTCTTGTAGATTAATCAGTATCAGGGGAACAGCAATTGTTCGCATCCTTTATATGAGGCTCATTTCTGAGAGTACATTGTTCATGCTGCGAACAGCCTCTGCACTTTTGCTGAAGGCAGCTTGTTCATCGGCACTAAGTTTAAAGTCGAGGATTTTTTCTACACCGTTCTTGCCAATAATAATTGGTACAACCAGGGATATATCTTCTTGTCCGTATTCTCCGTCAAGGTACACGCCGGATGAGATCAGTTTCTTTTCATCGCGTACGATGCTTTCTACCATTGCGGCTGTGCCTGCGCCCGGTGCATACCAGGCTGATGTGCCAATCAGACCGGTGAGTGTAGCACCGCCGACCATTGTAGCTTTTACTATTTTATCCTGCTGTTCCAGACTCAGTAGTTGCGTAACCGGGATGCTGTTCCAGGTAGCGTGATTGATCAGAGGGATCATGGTAGTATCACCATGACCGCCGATCACCACTGCATTCAGATCGGCAGGTGAGCAACCAAGTTCCTGGCTCAAGTAATATTTAAATCTGGCTGAATCTAATGCGCCACCCATACCAAGAATTCTGTTTTTAGGCAGGCCTGAAGTCTTCAATGTGAGGTAATTCATGGTGTCCATCGGGTTTGAAACTACAATGATAATGGTATCCGGCGAGTGTTTCAGGATATTTTCGGTAACGCCCTTTACTATATTGGCATTCGTGCCGATCAGTTCTTCACGGGTCATACCCGGTTTGCGGGGTAGCCCTGAAGTGATCACAACTACCTGTGAATCTGCAGTTGCTGCATAATCATTCGTTACTCCTTTTATTTTAGTATCAAAGCCCAATAGAGCGGCTGTCTGCATCATGTCAATAGATTTGCCTTCGGCAAAGCCGTCTTTAATGTCCAGTAAAATAAGCTCTTCTGCGAGTTCTTTTCTGGCAATATTATCTGCACAAGTTGCGCCTACTGCGCCTGCACCTACAACCGTTATCTTCATAGTATACTTTGTTTTAAGGGTTACTAAAATTTGCGATAAACCTAGTGATTTTTTATCGATTGGGTATTTTGGTTAGGTAATAAAGTTAATTATTTACTGCAGTTTAAAAAACGGTTTTGAAAACTTTATGCTTTGTTGGGGGTTTTTATAATAAAGAATTTACATTTGCTTAATTGCATAAACACAGGGCCTGCCATGGATAACAAACCGGTACAAAAAGTTGACATTATGTCCTATGCAGGGAAGTGGTATTCATTGTATTCCATACCAACCTTTATGGACAAGCACTGGAGGCAAACTACGGAGACCTATGTGATTCATCCTGATGGCTATTATGCTGTGTTTACCACCTATAAAACATTGGGGTCTGATAAAACTAAGTATATCAGATCAAAGCTTTTTGTAGTGAGGGGCACCGGCAATGCGGCATTCAAAGCTCAGTTTGTATGGCCGTTTAAGATAGATTACTGGGTGATTGAGCTCGCCGACGATTATTCTTATGTAGTAGTGGGACATCCCGATAAAAAGTACCTTTTCATTATGGCGCGCAAACCCGAAATGGATCAGGTGCTGTTAGAAGACATCATAAAAAGGTGTGTCAAAAAGGGTTATCAAACTGATGAGCTCGTGTCTCAGGATCATCACAGAAATTAAGTTTTCAACCCGGCTTAGATAGCTGCTAAAATTCCGTATTTTTGGCTATGTATTTGATTTTTGATACCGAAACTACCGGCTTGCCCCGCAATTACAATGCTCCCGTTACCGATACAGACAATTGGCCAAGGTGTATACAGATTGCATGGCAGCTTCATGATGAGTTCGGGAATCTGATCGAAAACCAGGATTATCTGGTCAAGCCTGAAGGGTTTAATATCCCCTATGATGCAGAGCGGATCCACGGTATCTGTACCGAGCTTGCTGATGAACAGGGTCTTGCACTGGCAGAGGTGCTGCAAAAATTTAATACCGTACTTTCCAAAGCTCAATTTGTTGTAGGCCAGAATGTTGGTTTTGATGTGAATATCATGGGCTGTGAGTTTCATCGCCTGGGTGTAGAGAGCCCGATGGCGCAAATGCCCGTGCTGGATACCTGTACGGAAGTTACGGCTGAACTGTTGAAGCTGCCCGGAGGCCGTGGCGGAAGATTTAAACTGCCTACGCTGACTGAATTACATCAATACCTGTTTGGCGAGCCCTTTTCAGAAGCGCATAATGCCACAGCTGATGTGGAGGCTACTACACGTTGTTTTTTGCAGCTGATCAAGACAGACGTATTTAAGCCTGAACAACTGAAGACTGATGCTGACTACCTGCGCCTATTTAAGGAAAAAAATCCGGGGTTGATCGGCCGGGCTGGTTTAAGGCATATTAACCTTAAAGCCGCCTCTGATGACATCAGGAAACGACTGAACAAGGGCGACGGTATCTCGAAGCAGACTCTGCAGGTTAATAAGGAAGAACTGAAAAATGCGGTATTTGCGCATTTGCATAATCATACCCAGTTTTCGGTACTGCAGTCTACGATTAATATCCCGGATCTGATTAAGGCGACTGCGGCGCTCAAAATGCCGGCTGTGGCAATGACTGATCATGGAAATATGATGGGGGCCTTCCATTTTGTAATGCAGGTGCTCAATTATAATAAAGGTGCTGAGGCAAAGAATGCTGCGGCTATTGAAAAAGGTGAGGAGCCTGCAGAAACAATCATTAAACCAATAGTCGGGTGCGAATTTTTTGTCTGCGAAAATCATGAGGACAAAAAACGTAAGGATGACGGTTACCAGATGGTTCTTCTGGCAAAAAATAAAAACGGCTATCACAATCTGGCAAAGATGTCGTCCATTGCTTACACCAAAGGTTTTTACTATTTGCCCAGAATAGACAAAAACATAATTGAGCAATATAAGGATGATATTATCGTATTGTCGGGGAACCTGTACGGAGAGATTTCCAGTAAACTGCTGAATATCGGTGAGCGCCAGGCTGAGGAGGCTTTGCTCTGGTGGAAGACGCAGTTTGGAGCCGATTTTTATATTGAGATTATGCGCCACAATCAGGACGATGAGAACATTGTAAACGCGTCCCTGATTGCTCTCGCCCGTAAACACGAGGTGAAACTGGTGGCTACTAATAATACTTATTACATCAATAAAAAAGATGCGAATGCGCACGATATCCTTCTTTGCGTAAAGGATGGTGAAAAGCAAGCCACACAGATAGGTCGCGGCCGGGGTTATAGATATGGCTTACCCAACCAGGAATATTATTACAAATCGGGTGATGAGATGAAGGCACTTTTTGGTGATCTTCCGGAAGCAATATTGAATATTGAAGAGATTGTCGATAAAATAGAAACCTATAAACAGGCACGCGAGGTACTGTTGCCTAAATTTGATATTCCTGAAGAATTTTTCATGGCGGAGGATGATCAGGATGGTGGGAAACGCGGAGAGAACAAATACCTGCATTACCTGACCTATGAAGGGGCTAAAAAAAGATATGGTGAATTAACGACTGAGATTACAGAGCGTTTGGATTTTGAGTTGCAGACTATAGAAAAGACGGGATACCCCGGATATTTTCTCATTGTGCAGGACTTTATTAGGGAAGCCAGGAGTTTGGATGTGTCTGTAGGACCCGGCCGGGGTTCGGCGGCAGGTTCTGTTGTGGCCTATTGCTTATGGATCACCAATATTGATCCGATCAAATATGACCTCCTTTTTGAGCGTTTCCTGAATCCGGACAGGGTATCTATGCCCGATATTGATATTGACTTTGATGACGAGGGCCGGGGAAGGGTAATGGATTATGTAATCCGAAAATATGGATCTAATCAGGTCGCGCAGATCATTACTTATGGAACTATGGCTGCAAAGTCGTCGATAAGGGATACTGCACGTGTGCTTGATCTTCCATTGTTTGAAGCGGATAAGATCGCCAAGCTTATTCCGAATATGAAGTTGGCCAAGATATTCAATCTCGAGGAGAAGGTGCTTAAAAATGCACTGCGGGCGGATGAGTATGAAAAGGTGCTGGAGTTAAAGGCCATGGCTGGTGTAAAAAATCTGAGTGCAGAGACGATTTTGCAGGCACAGATCCTGGAAGGTTCATTGAGAAATACCGGGATTCATGCCTGCGGAGTGATCATTACGCCGAGCGATATTACCAATTTTGTTCCGGTAGCTACAGCGAAGGATTCAGATTTGTATGTCACCCAGTTTGATAACTCCGTTGTAGAAAGTGCAGGGCTTCTGAAAATGGACTTTTTGGGTCTGAAAACTCTTACACTGATCAAGGATACGGTTAAGCTGGTCAAGCTGGGGCATAATGTAGATTTGGATCCAGATAATTTTCCGATAGATGATGTAAAGACATATGAGCTGTTCCAGCGCGGTGAGACCATAGGAATCTTTCAGTATGAGAGCAACGGGATGCAGAAATACATGAAAGAGCTGAAGCCGACGGTGTTTGGTGATTTGATTGCCATGAATGCGCTTTACAGGCCGGGGCCTCTGGAGTATATTCCAAGTTTTGTACGCAGGAAGAATGGTGAGGAAGAGATCAAATATGATTTGGATGCCTGCGAGGAATACCTGAAGGAGACTTACGGGATAACGGTATACCAGGAGCAGGTGATGCTTTTGTCGCAAAAGCTGGCGGGCTTTACCAAGGGTGAGGCCGATGTATTGCGTAAGGCGATGGGTAAGAAGCAGAAGGATGTGCTCGATAAAATGAAACCCAAGTTTATCGGCAAAGCTGCAGAGAAAGGGCACGATCCGGTGATCCTTGAAAAGATCTGGAAGGACTGGGAAGCATTTGCGTCTTATGCGTTTAATAAATCCCACTCGACCTGTTATGCGTGGATTGCCTACCAGACTGCTTACCTGAAGGCACACTATCCTGCGGAGTATATGGCTGCGGTACTGTCTAACAATATGAGCGACATCAAGCAGGTGGCTTTCTTTATGGAAGAATGCAAGCAAATGGGTGTAACGGTCCTTGGCCCTGATGTTAATGAATCTGATATTAAATTTTCTGTAAACACACAGGGTGAGGTCCGATTTGGTCTTTCAGGAATTAAGGGTGTAGGTGAAAAGGCTGTAGAGAGCATCATACAGGATCGTTTAGAAAATGGGTTGTATAAGGATGTGTATGACTTTGCCAAGAGATCCAATACCCGCACCGTCAATAAAAAAGCCTACGAGAGTTTTGTATACAGTGGTGCATTT
>DATFQH010000163.1:0-3878 GCA_035264385.1 Pedobacter sp. | reverse complement strand
TAAACTGCTCCTGCGGTGAAAAACTTAAAACATAAAAAAATGGGAATATTGAAAAATGGACCTTTCGGAACCATGACCGGTAAGATCCACAACATGGTCGCCTACGACCTTAACGGACAGAATATAATCCGCAGAATAGGAACCACCAATAAGAAACCGTCTGTTCGACAACTTACTGTTCGGCAGAGAATGGCTGTTGTGATCAGGTTCGAGACAAATCTGGGCGCTATCATCAACATCGGTTTTAAAGAAGAGGCCCTGCTACAGGACAAGTCGCAGCATAATGTGGCTACATCGCAAAATATTAAGTATGCCACTTCGGGCGTTTACCCTAATGTACTGGTAGATTATGCCAAGGCAAAGGTTTCGCAGGGAAATCTGATGCAGCCGATTGATCCGCAGGTAGAATTGTTGCCTGGTCAACTGAAATTCAGCTGGCAAAATCCTGCCAATATGGAACATACCAATGGAAAGGATCAGGTGATGATGATGGCGTATTTTCCTGAATATAATGAAGTTAGCCTGGAAGTGTTTGGAGCGGTCCGCACCGCCGGTGAAGACTTTCTGCACATTGAAACTAAAAAACAGAACCGGAGAATGGAAGTGTACATCGCATTTGTAGCTGCAGACCGGGAGACTGCTTCTGATTCGATACATCTGGGAACAATAAACGGTTAACTGCGACGGGTTTTTATTTATTTACGGTTTTTTTTTGATACATTCGAGACCAATAGTTGCCGTTAATTGTTTGATCTTCAAATGCCGACAAATATAAATCCGTGAATAAGATTACCGCCCTTTTTTCCTGCTTTTTTCTTTTTGTGGCCCCCGAAATCATTGCTCAGGACACTAAACCGTTGAAATTTACGGTAGAGGAGGCACCCGAATGGAGCGCTATGTTTACCCGAGACAGTGGCTGGTTTGGCGGCGATGGCATATTTTCGATCCCTTTGGATGGGGTCGAAGCTAATATCAGCAGCAAGGTTAAGAAGACGACTGCTGCCAGGACACTTTTTGTCTTTAGCGATAGCATGATTGGAGAGCTTAAAGATGGCAAATTGCAGCCTGGGTCAAAGATGATCCATAATGCTACTGCTTTGCTTACCGGTACTGAGCCTGTGGCGGAAAATATGCAGTTTTTCTGGAAGAACATGAGAAGTGGAGCTGCTGAAACCATTTTCGAACCTAAAACACCCAAAACAGGTCCGGCAGATTATTACTGGCTAGGCGATGGATTTGTAAACCAGGAGCTGGATAACGCGATCTTTATTTTCGGATACCGGGTGAAGCAGGTGGGTGATGGTGCGTTCGGATTTGAAGAAGTCGGAAACACGCTGATAAAAATCGAAGCCGGGCTGGACCAGCCTTTTGTGTCTTACCAGCAAAAAGATACACCGTTTTATTTCAGTAAAGATGATCCCAGGTCTGCTGTGATTCGGAAAACGCCTTTGGCTGCTGTTGCTGATGCAGCGAAAAAAGAGGCGTCAGGGCTGCAAGGAGAGGATTTGGCATTGGAGAAAGATGGTGTGGCTCAGAAGAAAGATGGTGCGGTTCAGGAGGGTGGCAAGATGGGCCAGAAAAATGAAAAGCTCGTTGCAAAAAATGAAGATTTGCTCCTGAAAAAAGAGGCAGTTGCTCCAAAACCCGAGTCGGGGTCATTTGGTGCCGGCATATTGGTGAATACTAAAAAAGCAGGAGCGGTAAAAGGGGATAAATACATTTATGTTTATGGTGTAAAGGGGCCGGATAAAAAGCTGCTCGTTGCCCGTGTATTACCTAAAGATTTTGAGAATTATACCAAATGGATGTTTTGGGACGGTATAAAATGGAATCCGGATATGTACAGCAGCGCTGCTGTAACAGATGGGGTATCTAATGAGCTGAGTGTATCTGCCTTGCCGAATGGCAAGTATGCACTGATATTTCAGGAGGGTGGTCTAAGCAGGTACATTGCTATGCGTATTGGCAGGTCTCCGACAGGTCCTTTTGGGCCGCCAATAAGGCTATGGGACTGTTCGGCTGCATTGACGGGTAAATCTTATTTTCCTTACAATGCAAAGGCACATCCAAGTTTATCTAAGGAAGGTGAACTGCTGATCAGCTATAATATCAACTCCTTTGAGTTCTTTAAGGATCTGGAAAACGATCCGCAGTTGTACAGACCACGGTTCATCAGGGTCAAGTTCGAATAGGGTCGTAAGTACTAATCCGGTTGCTGCAAACGCCGCATTTACTGTTGTTGCTGTTGTTGTTGCTGCATAATGGCATCCATATAGCGCTGGTAGCTGTTTTTGGACTGTACCAGGGCATTCGGTTTGCTGTAATTGATCTCTTTCGGCTGCACATAGGTATCGATATCCAGGTTTTCATCATCGTCATGACCTACCGACACGGTTACTTCCATAATGTGGCCTGATGAGCCTTTAAAAACGCCTTTTACAGGTGAGCAGTCTGAGAAGTTTCGACCCACCGCAAGCCTCACGTGGTTCTCGTTGGCGATACAGTTGTTGGTAGGATCCAGGCCAAGCCATCCATATTCGGGGATATAGGCTTCTGCCCAGGCATGGGTGGCACCTTCACCGCGCATGCCGTCGCGGTTGGGGCAGATGTACCCGCTTACATAGCGTGAGGGAATCTGGCTAAACCGGAGCATAGTGGTAAGAATGTGTGCAAAATCCTGGCATACACCGGCTTTAAGTCCCAGAATTTCACTCAAAGTCGAATCTACAGTAGTTACTCCTTTGATGTATGTGAATTCCTTGAATACGTAATTGCAGAACTTAACGGCAATCTTATAGGGGGTATCGTTTTCCTCTTTAAGGCTGTTTACCGTTTCCTTCAGCGCCTCTGATTCTTCAAAATATTCCTGTTTCAGGTAGTCTATAAAAGGTACTTCATATTTAATCTCGTCCATGATGCGCCATTGCTCATTGACAAAGATGTCGTCCTGTGGAAGGGCCTTTGCCTGTGTTTCCACATAGATCTTTGAAAAGATCTTGAGCTGGGTGTGCGGCTCCTTTTGGGTAAATGTGCCTACTTCATTGCCGTAATAGTCTATAAAAATGTCTACATCCGGACTTCCTGATATATTGAGGTCGTGCTTGATTACTTGCTGGAAGTCGTCCTTGATGGGAAAGAGGATGATCTGGTTGGCGCTATCCCGCACGGGGAGTTCGTATCGGTAGTTGGTAATGTGTTTTATTTTAAAGACGGGCATGTCGTAATTGTTATGTTAATATTAAGGCATTATGAATTGGCAAAGTAGTATTCGTTGAGCAGATTTCCTATTCCATAAAGACCATTTCTGATTTTGACCAGGTAATTGTGCAACCCTTCTTCCTTGATGGTGTATACCGAACTGTAGGTGATGAAGCTGTGCAGTTTTCCGATATTGAAAGACAGGCTTTTGTAGTGTTCCATGTTTTTTTCGCTCTTCAGCCGCTCAAAATAGCGCTGGATATTGTGTACGCCATATTTTGCAGAGCGGGGAAAATCCTGGTTCAGCATGACGAGTTCCAGTACATTCTCATCACTGAAACCTTCTCTGTAAGATTTCAGGTACAACTCGTAGCCGCCCAGGGAAAGTAGCAGGTGTTTCCAGTAGGAGGTGTCTGTAAGCAGATCGGGGTTGTTGGATACCGAGATGAATTTGATGTCGAGGATATCGACAGACTGAATGCTTCTTTCCAGGTATTTGCCTATGCTCATAAAGCTCCTGATCTCGCCACGTTCCATGGTGCTGTCGGCGGTGCCGTAATAGAGCATTACCTGCTTGATCAGGATATCCAGTGCGGTAATGGGATCGTCTTTTTGCACATACCAGAGTAGTTTAGGATCCTTTACGGTATGGTAGTACTCGTTCAAACACTGCCATAGGT
>DATFQH010000162.1:0-16619 GCA_035264385.1 Pedobacter sp. | reverse complement strand
TTTTATTATTTGCTAGCTTTCGCGGCGCGTATTTTAAGTCTGGCCAGTGATTTTGGGGTTTGGTCGAGGGTAGTAAGGATACCGCCGTCGGGAAGGTTAAAATAGCAGACGTAGCGGCAACCGTATTTGTTGGTTGCTGCCCAATCATAGATTGCGTCAATATATTCAGGGCAATCGCCGGCACCGTGTGTATCTGGTTGTTCAGAGGGCTTTGTAGCTACATTCCCCCATTCTCCGATACAAACTGGTTTCTTGTGTTTTTCTGCAAACTTAGCCTGCCACTCGAGCATATAGGGTTCTTTCAGAATTCGGTTGATGATCTGTGCGGTAGTCGGATTTTCTGTGCCCCAGGTCATGCCATAGGTGTCTGATCCAATAATGTCGACTACCTCATCACCGGGATAGAAGGGTTCCGGGCTGGGTACTCCTGCATTGGTGCACCATACGATCTCCAGTTTTTGGTCATCTTTTGCTTCATCACGAAAGCCTTTTCGGATCAGCGGGACGGCCCGTTGCCAGGCGCTTACAAATAATTGCGCATCCTGTTCTGCCGGATGCATATTGAATTCCCACCACAATCGTGCAAAAACAATTTTGGTTCCATATCTGGCCAGCATCCTGCCGAGGGAGTAATAGGTGCTGTCCTGCTTTCCGGATATTGCTTCTTTCAATAATTCATCGTAGTTCTTTTCGCTGTCGGTTGGGATCAATGGTGTGCCCACGTCGAGGCCTCTGTCGTAGTGATCTTTCTTCCATTTTGGAACGCCGCTTTGTTCGACCCAAAGCCAGTTGCCGTCATGCAAATCTTTCCATGAAGAGCGCCCCATCCAGGTGCCAAAGATGTCGCAACGGATTCCATATTCTTCAATGTTCTTTCCGCTGCTACCGGTTAGTGTTTTAAACTGCGCTGAAACGTTTATGGCAAGGCACAGGATAAGGGCGAGCAGGCTGGGAATTTTTTGCATATAGTAAATATATGAAATTTGGTGCCTGTTGTGTTTAATCGGTGCCTAAGTATGGACAGAAGTTTGTATCCTCCGGATTATTTACACATCATCAGGTCTGAAAGATCAATGTTGAACCACGTTCATTTATACATTGACTGTGGTGACTGGGAAATATTTATTATTCTGATTTTCGCTGCCAGACATTCATTTTAATTATATTTCGTGTGATGGCAGAATCTAACGATATGATTATTGAAAAAGCGATAGCAGGTGTTGCTGATGTAGCGAACAAAATGCCTGGAGTGGTCATCTTACATGATCTTAGAGACTGGACTGTAGCCTGGATGTCTGAGTGGGGTTTGCAGCAGTTAAACATTACACTGGATGAGGTGACGAATTTCAGTTCGGATTACTATTATGCGACTTTTTTTAATGCTGAAGATTCAGCAGATTACGTCCCTAAACTTTTGAAGCTTCTGGAGAACGATACGGATGACGAATTTTGTACCTGTTTTCAGCAGGTACGTGTTGCGCAGGCTGCTGATTATGTATGGCACATGTCGAGTTCAAAAGTTTATCTGCGGGATGAACATAACAAACCTTTATTGGTTATGACGGTGGCCTATCCGATCGATGCCATGCACCACATGACGGCTAAAGCAAACCGTTTGCTGGAGGAGAACAATTTTCTGCGCAAGAATGTACAGCGGTTCTCCAGCTTAACCGCCAGGGAGCGTGATGTGCTAATGTACCTGGCTTTGGGAAAAAGTTCTGTCGAAACAGCTGAGATATTGTTTATTTCACCAAACACTGTAGATACTCACCGAAAAAACATCAAGCAGAAATTGGATACAGGATCTTATTATGAGCTTTGCAAGTATGCAAGGGCCTATGATCTTGTGTAAGTAAAAGTCTGTTTTTCCGTGTGGTGACGGACAGTTTTATTGCATACTTATGGGTAATGTGTAGAATACTCTTACGGCTTTTCCATTTAAGATTCCCGGCTGCCATTTGGGCATTTCCTTTACCAGTCTGATTGCTTCTGCGTCGAGTAGTGGGTGTACGATTTCTGCCGCAAATACATCGGTAGTACTTCCGTCTTTATCTATAACGAATTTGATTAATATTCTTCCTTTCGGCCTTGGTATCAGCCCAGGAGGATATTTGAAGTTTTCTGCTATGTATTTGTAGGCCTGTTGTATTCCACCAGGATATTCAGGCTGCTTTTCCAGCTTAGGGGATTCGGGAGCATTGGTTTCCTGTCCGTTTTCATCCCAGTATTTTGCAATGATCACTGATCCGCGCTGGTAGTTGATCTGTGATTTCTTACTGCCGTTCTCGTAATACCAAAGAAATTCGCCGTCCTTGATTTCAGGAGAAAAAGAGAGGAAACTTCCAGTCATTTGTACTTTTCCGGAATTGAAGTAATCTGTAACCATATACATTTTTCCGTTCCTGATACTTTCTGCAACCCGATAAAAGGAACTGTTCTCTTTTTGGGATTTGTTCCAGTCCTGGTCGTAATAAGTGGTATCTGTCTTTTGCGCACGGGCAATGGTTGTTGCCAAAGACAGTAATAATAGCGGGAGTATAAGGCGTAAATTCATTCGGTTAAGGTAAACAGAATTTGGATCGCAGAGAAATTAAGCTTGTTAAATTTTGAATTTTAGTATGGTGTATGAGTTTGCGGGGAAGTCATAAACGGGGCCCTTTCCGTTTAGTTTGATGGTGGATGATATGGTCTTGTGCTTTTCTGGGTCTGAAGGTGTATTTCTTGAATTTAGCGGGCCTGTGATTGTGAAGACTTCTGTTTCGTCCTTTCTGTTTTCAAAACCATTTAGTTCCAGTATTGCCTGTACATCGGAACCGGTGTTTACGACGTGCAGTACCAATGTATTTCCATCTTCACTGCGTGTGGCGGTTACATCAAGATTGCCGCTTACAATACTTTGTACACGGATAGGCATATGCTGCTCTGCCTGCATTTTTTGTGCGTAAAAGGGAGGCATGCCCCATACCTCATCGCCGGTAAAGAAGATTTGCCCCTGATCCCAGTCGTTGTCGTTTTGCAGATAAGGTTGCAGCGCATTGGCAGGACTGGAGGTAAGTACAAATTCACTGTGTCTTCTGATGGCATTCATATTGGTGGCATGACCAAGGGCTCTTTGCATGCCATGTTTGCTACCATTTTCTTCGAATACGGCAATTTTCATTTTGGTCTGCTGATCCCATTGCTCGAAGCTGCGCTTCATTTGGCTAAGTTGTTTATCTGTTTCCAAACCAGCATTTGGATCATCGCCACCCACGTGCAGGTCCCAGTAATCGGCCTTTCCGTTGAGTTCGCGAAATACGTATTCCATATTGGGCGAACCCGGCCGCCACCAGGCAGCGTGTATAAATTTCAGTGTGCCATCTTTTTGTTTCATTGCATTGTATAGCAGCTTGAAACGCTGCACATATTCTTCATATGCTTTTTTACTGTCGCCATTGAAGATGACTTCTTCATTTCCGATCTCTATATATTTTACTCCGTATGGTTTTGGGTGCCCGTTTTTAGCTCGTTTTGCGCCCCATGTTGTTGTGGCGTCACCGTTCAGGTATTCTACCATATCGGCCACGTCTTCTGGTGTTTCGTAGATATTGATTGCAAAGCAGGGCGCTATATGGGATGCTTCACAGAACTTCAGAAATTCTTCTATACCGAAGCCATTGGTGGTATACCAGTTCCAGTGGCCCCGGTAGGGTGGGCGTTTATCGGGATCGCCGACCATATTCTTGAATTTATATTCGGGAGAATTGACCATGGTTCCTGCGTATCTGAGGAAGCTGAGCCCCTGATCTACCAGTGCCGTGCCAATGTCTGCGCGTATTGGCAAACCCTTAAACTGATCTTTTCCTGTGCCCATAAGTACTACCTGATCGATCCATAACTTCCCTTTTGAGGATAGGTAGATGGCCAGTCTTGCGTTACGGTCTGTGGTATTGGCTGTAAGCGTAAAGGGATATTTTTTCCAGTCGCTGCCGATGCCACTTAACTTTTTTAAGGCGTAAGTTTTACTGCCGTCCGCGCTTTCAAGTGCCAGGCTTACCTGACCGGTAAGTTTTTCTCCCTTCAGGTATATCCTGCCCTGAAATGTCTGGTCTTTTCGTATTGCAATGCCCCAGCGGTTGAGGCTCCGGTTTGCTACTCCGACTTTGCCGCTGCCACCGGTAAAATTGATGATCTGTGATTTCTTGCCATTATATGCAGTATTCGTATCGGTTACAAAATTTGCTTTCGCTTCTTTAGAACGAATGATATCCCAGTTAAAGCTCACTTGTTCTGCCGGAGCATTGGTCAGTTTCAAGGCTTCGGGTTGGCCATTGGAAGTAATAACGACATTTCGGAATTCCATTGCGGATCTCCACGTGCGCAGCCCTATTTTCCCTTTCAGCAGCGGGTTTCGGCCATCTGTGTGAGAAAGCACTTGCTGCCCGTTTAAATTTACAATTATTTCAGATCCCTTGAGGGTGACTTTTAGTTTATTCCATGCTTCAGGGTCTACAGTTACCGCATTTTCTTTGAGGAGTTCAAAGTTCTGCAGGTGTTTTCCGATGCCTATTTTTTTTCCGTCTCTGCTCAGGCTGATCTCATACCCGTCGAAAACATCGTTGCCTATTCCGGCATTTGCGACGCGAACGAGTAGTGCGCCGCTTTCTCCTTTGCCTGTAAATCTGATTTCGGTTTCAACACTTCCGTCTGTGATTTCGGTTGGCTGGTAAATAAGTTTGGCACTTTGATCAGGTTCAACGCCAATGCCATGAACACCGTTCATTACTACATCGCTGGTCGTATTTCTGCCCGGTATGATGGTTACGGCATCATCTTTTGCGATCCAGTAGCCTGTGTATCTGTTCCATTGATTGAAATTGACACCGGTTGCAGGTTCTTCAAAGCTTTCACCGAAAATTCGCTGGTCATAGAAGCCGCCATATATTTCGTGGTTTACATCTTCTATGTTCGATCCGTAGATTAGCGGGCTGATCTTGTTTTGAACCTGGCTGCTGTTTATGGTAATTCGGGCCTGCTGTGTAAGCGGAAGCCATACTCTATAGCCTTTACCTTCCCTGTTGCCGACTGTATAGTAGGGTATTGCTGTGAAGTTTTTTCCATTGCCCAATTTCCCGGTAATCACATTTACACCCTTCAGCAGGTCTGCACGATATTGGGTTTCCATTTGGGTACTCGTGTCTATCGTCAGCTGATCTATATCGCCGTTATCAATGCCTTCCAGGCTATAAATAATTGGTCCTGAGGCGATAGTGACCATGTTCCTGAGGTCTTTAACTTGTGGGTTCGCGGTGATAAAACGTGGTTTAACAGGGAGCTCCAGCTCTACCTGGTCTCCTTTTTTCCATTTTCTGCTAATCACGGCGTAGCCATTGTTCATGGTTATTTTTTCAGGGTTGCCATTGACACGCAGCGTAACTCCGTTTTTCAGATCGGAAGAATACAGGTCGTAAGGATTTTCTTTACCACGTGCCCATCCCGGAACACGCAGGCTCAGGCTGAATGCTGTTTGTTTCGCAGGGTCTATGGTTAAGGTTATTTTCCCTTCCCAGGGATAGTTGGTTTTTTGAGTAATGGCAACTGGTTTATTGCCGGCAACTTTTACCGTTGCTTCACTGCCGATGAACATGTTCACATACAGTTTATCGCCAGCTGAAGCGTATATATAATCTGGCAGTGCTGATACCATTTTGAGAAACATTGGCGGGCAGCATGGGCAGGAGTGCCAGTCCCATCTGGAGTGATCATGTGCATTGAGCGGGTTCTGATAGGTATATTTATCACCCGATAGGGATACGCCGGTAAGTACATTGTTGTACAATACCCGTTCAAATTCATCGATGTATTTACCGTCGCCGGTCAGTTCGTTCATGCGCTGGCTAAAGAATCCTGCACCGACGGCTGCACAGGTTTCCAGATATGCATCTGTAGGCAGGTAGTAATCGGCACCGAATTTCTCGTCGTGTGCGATGGCTCCGACGCCACCGGTTACAAACATTCTTTGACCGACCATATTGTCCCATAGCCGGTTTGCTGTTTGTATGTATTCAGGGGCATGGTTCTCAAGTGCTACTGCGGTGATGCCGGTAGCGAGCAGAGTAGCACGCACGGCATGACCTTCTATTGTTTTTTGTTTGAAGACAGGAATGGAATCTTGTGCATAGTCTCCCCAGGTAGGACGAGTGTCATTTCCGGTGTGGCCATTCTTGTATTTTTGATCTTTGATCCATTGCTCGGCTTTCTCATTTCCCCATGTTTGCCACAGCGGAAGTCCGGTGTTGGTTCCGCGGTTTTCGATCCAGAATCTGACCAGGTCATAGTAGGCTTTTTCTTTTACAGGAACACCGATTTTTTTCTTCAGCTCGGGATTTTCTTTATAAAGCAAGTACAATTTCATTACGGCTTCTTCAGGGCCTGGGTGTGCAGGTACTATGTTTCTTTTCGGGAGCGGCCCCATCAGATCACTCATGTAATTAGCAAACTTTGTGGCGACCTCCAGCAGCTTGGTCTTGCCGGTTGCATTGTAGTAATGGACACCTGCTTCGATCAGCATACCTGAATTATATACGTCGTGTTGAAAACGAAGCATGCCACCGTTGTCTCCCCATCGGTGAGTGGGTTCCATAAGGTCTGTGTAAGTGTTGATATAGCCGTTCGGATCTGCCTGCTGTGCGGCATAAATGCGGTCTATGTAGCCATCCAGTCTTTTTTGTAATGTAGTGTCGTTGTTTAGAGCGGTAAGATCTCCGATGCCTCGTATGCTTTCATAGATTAGTCCGTCAAACCAGGGCAGACCTGCGTGCTGGCCTTTTTTGCCTGCGGCTATTTTGTCAAAGTTTTCAAATACATTGTTCTTATTTCTTTCTTCTGCTGAAGGCAGGTGTTGCCCTTCAAACTTGTTCAGGACGTCTGGAGCGGTTACGTTGCTCCAGATTTCAAATTTCGGACTCCAGAATGCATCCTTAATGGTCGCTTTCCTTGTTTGTGAAAGCTGGCTTTTCTGAGGGCTGTTTATGTTGTGGTTTTTGGTTGCGCAGCTAAAGAGCATCAAAGAGATTCCCGGTACAAAAAGGAAGTGATATTTTTTCATTTTGCGTGATTTGATGCTCAAATATATAAATATTTTATAACTGGTACGAACTGGTACGATTTATTTTGTGAATTTTGTTGGGATTGCTTCTACAGTAGTTATATTTGCCCCACTATAAATGTATGGTGAAAGCAAATAAATCAAAATATCAACTGGTTGTCAGTCATGTGACAGACAGGATAAAGTCTGAGGAATATCGAACCGGTGACAGGATTCCTTCGATTAATGAATTCAGAAGTACTTACAATTTGTCGCGCGATACTGTTTTCGCCGGTCTGCGGGAATTGATGGCCAAGGGGATCATAGATTCTAATCATGGTGTAGGGTATTTTATAACCAGCACCGAGACGCGGTCTGCACATCACATATTCCTGCTCTTCAATGAGCTCAATGAATTTAAGGAAGATTTGTTCAATTCCTTTATGCAGGCGGTAGGTAATTTTGCTACCGTGGATCTTTATTTTCATAATTATAACCGGAAGGTGTTTGAAACGCTGATCAATGATGCCAATAATAAGTATACTGATTACGTCATCATGTCTGGCAAATTTTATGGTATTGAACCGTTGCTGCAGACTTTATCGGGCAGGGTGTTTTTGCTGGATCATTTTCACCCTGAACTGAACGGGAAGTATTCTTCTGTTGCTCAGAATTTTGAAAAAGATACGTACGAGGCGCTGGTTTCTGCTGTTGATCTGATCAGAAAGTATAAACGTATTTTTATGGTCCAGATGGAAGAAAAAGAACCATTGGAAAGGTATGACGGGCTGAAATCTTTTTGTCGTGAACATGGGCTGGGCCATGAGTATTTGTCCGCGACTGGTTCAAGGAGAATCAGCGAAGGGGATCTTTTTATTGTGGTTAAGGACAGGGATCTTGTAGATCTGCTGAAGCAGGCAGCGTTGCAGTTACTGATTCCGGGTATTGATTTCGGTATCATTTCTTACAATGATACGCCACTTAAGGAGTTGCTGGCAGAGGGAATAACCACACTTTCTACTGATTTTACGCGGATGGGAGAGACTATGGCCGGACTGATCAGAACCAAGGGTATTTCTACGATTGAGAATCCCTGGAAGTTGAACATTCGTAAATCATTATAATAAATTGACAGACGTTTTCTGTACCAGTGTTCGGAGTTAACGAATGATCATGACCCAGTCGTGCAGACCTTGGGGCGGTGAAAATTCCTGTACTCCTTTTCCTGTGATCGGTTTTCCTTTTGTCGTTTGTCCTGTGGACGGATCGAACCAGCTAATTGCTGGACGTTTAGATTTATATCTGTTCAGGTCTATACTTAATGTCCTCGGATCTGGCATATAGGATATAGAAAAGCTACCATTATTTGCCATTGCTGTAGTTGCGTAATTGTTCGAAGCAAAGGTGCCATTTCCTGAGAGGGCGATGATATTGTTGGTATCTGGTACCAGCTTTTCCCACTGGAAAGAATTAAAGAGCTGCGAGAAGTGTTTTAGGGACAGTGCGCCGGGAAGCTCCATGTGTTTCCGCCAGTTGACATCGCAGGTCCATAGTGGAGAGCCATATGCATTGCCGATCCCGCCACCGAGGACCGCCCAATACGCTTGCTTTCTGGCTTGTAATGCCGAGCCCCAGGCGTCGTGTTCGCCTTCGTAAGTGGATTCTCCGAGTAAAAATGGTTTTATTGGTCTTTTCGCATATTCTTTCCAGGAGACTTCATAGACATCAGGCTGATCTTTGGTCCAGGCTTTATTGAAGCCCCTGAAATAGGTGTAGACCATGCTGAAGTCCAGCCATGATTCATTCTTCAGTACGTCTGTACTTGAATGAGAAGACGATGCATGGTATGTAATCAGTTGCTTCGGTGCGTGTGCTTTAATACCCAGGGCGAGCTGACGATAATTATCCTCATCTGCCGCGGGGTCGTTGTCGCCACCAAGAATCCAGATCAGGTGTTTGTACTTTCCAAAACGTTTGCCAAGGTATTCCCCGAATTTGAAATTACCTTCCGGCTTGTTTATAGCCATTGGCTTATTTTGACCTGCCCAGCCTTCGCCGCAGCATCCTGCCCATAGGGGTGCGATAGCTAGTATCATTCCAATGGAATCCGCTTTTTTTATTACCCATTCCACATGATCGAAATAGGCAGGGTTTGGTGTGCTGAAGTCATTCTCATCCAAAAATGGTTTTTGTCCGTAGCGGTTTACGGGTGTTTCTTTGTTATACATTGCAAATCCGGTAAGAATGATCTGCTCTGCATTAAAGCCTTGTGCCTTTCTTTTTATGAGGCATTCCAGCGCTTCTTCTTTGGTTAGTTTCAGAAATAGCATCCAGGCAGTGTCTCCGTTATACAGAAAATACTTTCCGTTTTGGTCTGTCAGGTGTCTGCGGTCTTTAGATAACTCTAATGGGAACTTAAATGACCTGGTTTGTCCAAAAACGGTGGTTGCGGTTAAAATAAATAACATTAAAAGTGTTTTCATACCGTTGGAATCGTAAGAAATACAATATACGATTCTTGTTTGGGTATGACTGTCTTCACATAATTTTTTGATCGGTATGAAGAATTGATCTGACCAAATTTTTCTCAGATGTATTGACTTTGTTAAAAGTTGTATTGTATAAATGTAGCATTGTTGCCTGCGTTGGTAACAGGCTCAAATTCTAAGGTCATCTGTTCGGTATAAGCATCTGATGAATCCAGTTCACGGAGCCCGAGCTGAACCGTTTGCCCACCACTAAGATAAGTGGCAGTTACTTTATAACGACCGATTGGAATATCGACAAGGCGGCCATAATAAATGGTTTGTGGTTGTCCGCTTTTGCGTTTGATCGTCTGGCCCTCCGACCCATCTATCAATTTACCGATTGGGGTAAAGGTGAATTCAATGTTATAGTCGTCGACAATAGGGTTTCCGGGATGATTGTGGATTTCTGCACTTCCTCCATAAAAGCCATCGAGGCCTGCCGGTCTGGGACCCGAAAGTTTCCACTGGAAGTTTACAACACTACCGGTATTGCCAAAAACTTCATCATTATCAGGGTGCAGCGACATTTCATAATTTTTTCCGTTGAAGGTTTTTTTAATATATGCCGAGGCGTGATAGGTGCCAACTGTTGGCAATTTAATCTTGTAAAAGCCTTTGTCGTCAGTAACTCCGTCTACATGACTGTGATTTCCTACAAGGATATTTTCAACTACTACTTCGATGCCTGGCAGCGGGCCGCCCTGGGTATCCGTAATTTTTCCCGTGACATAACCTTCTTCATCTTTTGGGCCTTCAGCTTCACTTTTTTTCTTACAGGCAGCATTTGATGCCGTAACAAGAAATATCAATAGATAAGCCGCATACTTTCTCATAGGTGTTTTCATAGCCTTATTCAATGAATTAGTGTTTCATTATTTTAAGGCTCAAAGCTAGAGAACCTGCATCAGGAAAAAATTTGAAATATCACCAAAATCAGGATATGAGCTTATGCAGGAAATTGACGCTTAAATCTCCGGTAATAGTATCACTTGTTTATGCCTTTGTAAACCGCTTTTCTTAAGACACCTTCGTCGGTATCTGCTGCATAGTCCCAATACATTGCGCCTAATAAATCCTTGTTGAGTATATAACTACATTTGATTCCGATCGATTCAGGGGTTTCATAAGAGAACACAAATTCACCCTTGTCATTTTCCCAGTATGGTGCTTTTGCCACATCATCCCATTGCTTTTTATATCCTGTCAGTTTAATTAGATCTTTATAATCGATGTAATCGGGGATGCCTGATACGCCGTGGCCATAGAAGGGAATACCCAGGGTCAGTTTGCGGGCTGGCATGCCGGCTTTTACATGTGCTGTTACAGCTTCGTCGGCACTAATGCGGCTTGTTAATTTTGAACGGTAAAGTGCTGCATGGTGGTAAGGCGGGCGTGATATATCATAGGCCATGATATTTACAAAGTCAACGATTTGATTGATGGCCTTAAAATCGATATACAGGGCATCCGCTATAGAGGCCAATGTCAATAATTTAGATTTACCGATCTTGTCTCTGATCTCTGTCATCAGCAATGTAAAATTTTTGGTATCATCGGGAGAGGACGATATTTTGGCTTCGCTGCTGGTTGGATACTCCCAGTCGATATCTATTCCATCCAGGTTGAATGCTTTAACTATCCGAAGGCAGTCTTCTGCAAAGTTCTTCCTGTTTTCTGTTGTCGCTGCCATTTCACTGAATTTTCCACTCGTCCATCCCCCTATAGAAAGGGATATTTTCAATTTTGGAAATTGCTTTTTTAAGTCAACTATACGCTTCAATCGGGGCTCATTGTCTATGCGTACGCCATTAAATGCATCATTTACATGGCCAAATGCATAGTTGATGTGGGTGATGTAATTTGGATCGGGCATTACTTTACTTCCTGCGGTGACGTAGGCTACAACAATACGTTTCTGTGCATCTGCAACGGATGCCATACAAATTAAAATCAGGCAAAAAAGTGATCGGATTGAGTTCATGTTTAAAGATAATAAACTCCCCGCAATTATGAACAGACGGCATTTGATACAGGACAGCACAGGATGCCGATTGTGAGGATTAGTCTTAACTTGTTTCGACCAAATATCACTGCATGCACACACACAGAAACCGGTCAGTTAAATTGTTATTTACGCTGACAACACTATTTATTTTAGGGCTTTCTTTCACGACGATTAAGAAATACTATTCCGGACCCAAAGTAGAAAAACTAAAGCTCTTGCCTGATTTCAAGGCCGAACATTTATACAGCCCTTCTGAACATAAGACAGGTTCATGGGTTTCCATGACGTTTGATAATAAGGGCAGACTGATAGCCTCAGACCAGAACGGACAATTATACCGCGTGGAAATTCCGCCTATAGGTTCTGATACCAATGTGGTTAAGACAAAGGTGGAAAAGTTAATTGTTGGAGATCCTTCCAGTACCGCAATTGAAATGGGATATGCTCATGGCTTACTTTACGCTTTCAATAGCTTGTATGTGATGGTAAATCACAAGAGCGATGATAAGTTTAAAAGGGGTAGTGGTCTGTATCGCCTGGAAGATACGAATGGAGACGATCAGTATGAAAAAGTGACTTTGCTGAAATCCCTCGATGGAGATGGAGAGCACGGGCCACATAGTCTTGTACTTTCTCCTGATAAGAAATCGATTTACACGATTGTAGGTAATTATACAGAATTGCCTGGATTGGATGGTTTTAGACTACCTAAAACCTGGCAGGAGGATAATGTTTTTCCTGGATTGAAGGATCCCAATGGCCATGCGACTGATCGTTTTGCACCTGGTGCATTCGTTATGAAGACCGATCCGGAAGGTAAAAAATGGGAGCTGGTAACGGCTGGCTATAGAAATCCCTATGATTTCGCCTTTAATGAAGACGGTGAGATGTTTGTTTATGACGGGGATATGGAATGGGATCTTGGGATGCCCTGGTATAAGCCGACACGAATCAGTCATTCGCCTAGCGGGAGTGAATTTGGATGGCGTTCGGGAGCCACTAACTGGTCTCCGGCCTATCCTGATAATTTACCTGCTATTCTGAATATCGGACAGGGTTCTCCTACAAATTTGATCAGCAGCTATAATGCACGGTTTCCGGAAAAATATCGCAGAGGTCTTTTGGCCTTTGACTGGACATTTGGTATTGTATACAGTGTCCAGCTCATTCCTAATGGTGCTTCGTACAAAACAGTTGCTGAAGAGTTTTTATCCGGACAGCCGCTACCGCTTACCGATGGGGTGATAGGCCCTGATGGTGCGCTTTATTTCCTGACGGGAGGACGTGACCTGGAATCTGACTTATATCGCGTTTATTATGGTGACAATACACTTGATAATAGTGCGTTACCGCCGAAAGGTTCTGCTGTTGCGCTTGAAGCACGTAATTTAAGGAAGCAATTGGAAGAATTTCATGGTGAACCTAACCCGGATGCATTAAATATAGCCTGGCCGAATTTAAAGAATAAGGACCGCTTTATCAGATATGCTGCGAGAATCGCTGTGGAGCACCAGCCTGTAAGTCAATGGCAGGACCGTGCATTGAATGAAAAGGATCCGATTATTTTGCTCCATTCGATGATTGCACTCGCAAGAAACGGAAGTAAAGAATTGAACGGCAAAATGCTGAATGCGCTGATGCAAATTAATTATTGGTCGCTAACCGAATCCCAGCAAATTGATCTGCTTAGAGCGATTGAATTAACAATATCACGCACAGGACAACCTTTACCTGCTGACAGGGTTAAACTCAGTAAATATTTAAATGCTTATTTTCCGGCTAAAAACAATGAGATCAACAGGTCTATGGCAAAGATTCTGGTCCGTATCGGTGATGAACATGTTGTGGCTAAAACTATGGCAATGATTGATGTTGCGAAAGACGATCCTGCTGAACAAAAGGTATTGACCAGTTCTTCGGATTTGATCTTAAAAAATCCGCAATATGGTCTCGATATTGCAAAAACATTGTCCAAGACGCCTCCTGCACAGCAGATCTATTATGCTGTTGCATTAAGTGATGCGAAGAAAGGCTGGACTCCTGCACTGCGTGAACGATATTTTAAATGGTTTTATAAGGCTTTTGGTTACAAGGGAGGTAACAGTTATGTTGGGTTTATTGATGATGCACGTAAGCGGGCATTATTGAATGTATCGAAAGAACAGTTTGCTCATTTTAACAAGTTATCCGGTAACGAACTTGTAGACAATAAGCAATTAAAATTAATAGATGTGAAGCCGCCTAAAGGACCGGGAAGAGACTGGAAGCTGGATGATGCACTTGCAGTTGTTAAAGACAGCCTGGTTGGCAGAAATTTTCAGAACGGGAAAAATATGTTTGCTGCGACACTATGCATTTCCTGTCATAGCTCGGGAGGTGAGGGGGGGGCAGTTGGCCCTGATCTTACTCATCTTGGTACCAGGTTTTCGGAAAGGGACATCCTTGAGTCTATCATCAGCCCAAGCAAAGTCATCTCTGATCAGTATGAGGCCACAGCTTATGAACTGAAAGATGGTAGCTCAATTTTGGGACGGGTTAAAAATGAAACAAAAGATAAAATCTTTATTTCTCAGAATCCTTTTGCTCCGCAGACACTCCGCACCATTCCGAAAAAGGATATAGTGAAGTCTTCTGTATCTAAACTGTCGATCATGCTGCCGGGTATGATCAATGGATTGAATAAGGAGGAATTGAAAGATTTGATGGCTTATCTTATTTCAGGAGGAAATAAAGACAATAAAGTGTACGCTGGTAGTAAATAAGAATGCTATATTTAATGATGGTTAGGCATTTTTAAACAGATCTGATGTTCAAATTTAAAAGAAAGAGTACCAGGATTGTGATTACAGTCCTTACAGGAATTTTAATTGCGTTCTGCACCTTGCAATTTACAGTATCGGGCTTTCCTCCGCTTCAGTTAAAAAAAGGTGCACATGTCGTTCTTATTGGAAATAATCTGGGTTCAAGGATGATGAATTACGGCCATTTCGAAACCGAAATGCAGTTGCGTTATCCCGATCATAGTTTATTTATCAGAAACATGTGTGACGGAGGAAATACACCGGGTTTCAGACCTCATGCCAGCCGTGTGTCGCCCTGGGCTTTTCCCGGGGCTGAAAAATTCCAGACTGAACTGGCTAACTTTTCTGATAGTCAGGGACATTTCGACACAGAGGATCAATGGCTCGACAGACTTGATGCAGATGTCATCATTGCCTTTTTCGGCTATAATGAATCTTTCGAAGGACCGCAGGGCCTGGAAAATTATAAGGCCGAACTGGATGCTTTCATTAAACATACGCTGAAACAAAAATACAACGGCAGTACAGCACCACAATTGGCCATCGTATCGCCGATCGCTTTTGAAGACCTTTCAAAGCAAAATGACCTGCCAGACGGGAAGAAGGAAAATGTAAATCTGTCCCTTTATGCGGATGCCATGAAAACGGTTGCGGCTACTAATAATGTGCTATTTATAGACGTTTATGGACCTACCAAAAAATGGTTTGACACGGCCACTAAACCCCTTACCACAGATGGTTCGCAGCTGAGTGATGAAGGGTATGCTCGTTTAGCACCATTGCTGGCTGACCTTACCTTTGGCAATACGCCTGTAAAAGCAGAAGAAAACAGGGCCCTTGTCCGTGCCTCGGTACTGGAGAAAAATTGGATCTGGCACAATGATATCAAAATTCCTAACGGAGTACATGCCTATGGCCGCAGGTACGACCCTTTCGGGCCGGATAATTATCCTGCCGAAATCAAAAAGATCAGGGAAATGACCCTGATCAGAGATACTGCCATATGGCAGGCTGTAAAAGGGATAAAGATGGATCTGGCAAATGCGGATAAGAACACCACTCCGGCTCCTGTGGTGAAAACCAATTACGATGAAAAAAACAACGGAAGCCTGAATTACCTGACCGGAAAGGATGCACTCAATACTTTGAAGGTAGCACCCGGTTTTAAAATAGAACTATTCGCCTCCGAGCAGGAATTTCCCGATCTGGCGAAACCTTGCCAGATCAGCTTTGACAACAAGGGCCGTTTATGGGTAGCCACCATGCCCAGCTACCCGCACTATAAACCTGGAGATGCCAAGCCAAATGACAAGCTGATCATTTTGGAAGACACAGACGGCGACGGTAAAGCGGATAAAGAAACTGTGTATGCAGATGGCCTGCACCTTCCTTTAGGATTTGAAGTCACTGCGGAAGGGGTTTATCTTTCTCAGGGGACTAACTTTGTACTGTTGAAAGATACAGATGGTGATGGTAAGGCAGATAAAAAAGAGATCCTGTTAAGCGGATTTGATGACCACGATACCCACCACAATATCCATGCATTTACTGTCGATCCTTCAGGTGCCATTTATATGGGAGAGGGTGTATTTCTGCATACCAATGTAGAGACTTCCTATGGTCCGGTAAGAGCGACCAATGGTGGCTTCTATCGTTATACCCCTCAGCGCCGTCACCTGGAGCGTACGGCCCAGCCCTACGTGCCCAATCCATGGGGAATCGCCTTTGATGACTGGGGACAAAACTTCTATGCGGAAACTTCAGGGCCTGACGTCCGCTGGATGCTGCCTGTTTCTGTGAAGCCCAGATATGGTGTATTTACGGAAACTTCCAGGAGTTTGATCCAGCCTGAACACCTTGTCCGCCCGACTTCAGGACTCGAATTCGTGTCCAGCCGTCATTTTCCTGATGAATGGCAGGGCGATTTCCTGATCAATAATACCATTGGTTTCCTGGGTACCAAGCAGCACACCCTGACCGATGAAGGTACGGGATACAAAAGCAGGCACAGGCAGGATCTTCTGGTTGCTCAGGATAAGAACTTCAGACCTGTCGACATGGAGTTTGCACCAGATGGTTCGCTGTATGTAGCCGACTGGCACAATATCCTGATTGGACACATGCAGCACAATGCAAGAGATCCCCTGCGTGACCATACACATGGCCGGATCTATCGCATCACCTATCCTTCAAGACCATTGGTGAAAGCACCTAAAATA
>DATFQH010000161.1:0-15260 GCA_035264385.1 Pedobacter sp. | reverse complement strand
ACCAAACACCAATATCCTTCTTCTTAAAAAAAGGACCTCCGGGATGGGCCAGCAAGAACTGCAATTCACCGGAGCTGAGTCTGTACATCAATATTCCAAAACTCTTTTTCATCAGCGTTGATAGTTATCTTTATCCCATGATCAGATTA
Organism: Pedobacter sp.; assembly: GCA_035264385.1. Lineage (GTDB taxonomy): Bacteria > Bacteroidota > Bacteroidia > Sphingobacteriales > Sphingobacteriaceae > Pedobacter. The sequence goes on along the minus strand of DATFQH010000161.1, from coordinate 15,111 downwards.
AACCAGGATACTTCTGCAGAAGTTTTAAATGAAATAAAAAAAGGCGACCTCGTAACCGATACTTTCAGCAAGACCGGGCTGGTAGAGGAAATCGAGATCAGCGATGACGGGTTATACAAAATCTATGCCTATACGCTGGTCACTGGCAGGGTTATTACCGTCAAGACCTGATTGATGCCTGCCTGCAACCTTAACACAACCTCTTCTTGCCACAGTTCAGATGGGAACGGGGTGACGCTAAACATACTACCAGTACATACCCGCAGTAACAATTCCAGATAAATTATACACTGAAAAAATAAATCAATATCTTTGCCGCATAAGAATATTTTACAATGACTGAACAAGGAAACAACAACAGTTTTGACTGGGTTTATTACGTATTAGGCCTAATTTGCGGTGTAGCAACAACATTAGCGATTACGACTAACTTCTTTTGGGCTATTTTCGGCGGAATCCTGGGTTTTATTTTCGGAGCTGTCTTTTTAAACGGCATAGTTAAGGGCCGCGAATATTAATTTTTGCTCTCTTATTATTGTTTAACTCTTGATACGCATGAAGAATTTTGTATTTATTGCGCTCTTATCCGCTCTAAGCATCAGCACTTATGCGCAGGATGTAAAGTTTCCTCCGATGGACAGCAGTCCGGCCGATATCGTGTATTATCCATTAAACGTTGTTAAGGCAAAAGACAATTCTATACCACTGATCAAGGTGGTGTATTCACGACCTTCAAAAAAAGGTCGTGAGATCTTTGGTGTTCTGGAACAGTTTGGCAAAGTGTGGCGTGTTGGCGCTAACGAAAATACCGAGATACGCTTTTACAAAACGGCTGTGATTGGTGGAAAGAAAATCAAGGCCGGCACATACAGCCTATTTGCCATTCCCAATAAAGACAAGTGGACCATTATCATCAACAAACAGATTGACAAATGGGGTGCTTTCAGTTACGACCAGACAAAAGATTTGGTGCGCACAGAAGTGAATGTAAAATCCTTGGATAAGCCCCTTGAAACTTTGTCTGTTACCTTTACAACCCAGGCGACCGGTGCCAACCTGGTTATCGGATGGGATCTTTCGAGTGTTGAGGTTCCGGTTACAATTAAACAATAACGGCTTTTTAAGCTTGTTTTCTGCGTAAAACCCGGTCAAGCCAGATGAGGGCTATAACGGCATCGACCATTAAAAATCCTTTCAACAGATGTGGTGAGATAGTTTTATCCAGTTTAAGATCAAGATTAAAGCTCATTTTTGGGATGCTGTACCCGGAAGTCGTATTGGACATAACATAGACAAGCCCGCCAACAATACAGAGAATAAAAAATGCTGCAATGCTATAAATGATCCTTGTATCTACCCGGGTCTTTAGTGAAGCCGGTGCTGCTTCGAGCTTAACGCGCTCCATTACATTGCGGTTAAAAGACATAGAAGGCTCATCAAGCTCCATGTTTTTCAATAATGCGTCTATTTGTTCGTCTGTTAGTTTCATAATAGCTCCTTTACTTCATCCTTTAATATAACCTGCAGCTTTTCCTTTAGCCGTGTCCTTGCCCTGTGCAGTCTCACCTTCACATTGTTAGGGTCCATATTCAACGCAGCGCCTATTTCCTCCAGATTTTGTTCTCCCTGATAAAACAGCGTAATCACTGCTGCGTCATCGGGTGTTAACTGGTCTATTGCCTGATTCAGCCAGTAGACCGTAGATTTTCTTTCAGCTAAATTAGCATTAAAATCCGACACTCTGCTTTCCAGCTGTATGCGACTCCCTTCATCATCAATAGACTGCGTGTCCAAACGTTTTTTTCGCAGAAAGGACATTGCAGTTGTATAGGTAATGGTATACAACCACGTTGAGAACCTTGAGGTCATATGGAAAGTTCCTAAAGACCTGTAGGCTTTCACAAAACAATCCTGAGCTATCTCTTCTGCGTCTTCACGCCTTTTGGCAAACCTTAGCGCCAGACTAAATACAAAGCGCTGATGCCGTGCTACCAGCACCGAATAGGCTTTGGTATTGCCGGCAAGTACCTCTGTGATCAGGTCTTCGTCTGTTTGCTTTTGCTGCATATTCTGCTATGACGTTGGTCTGCGCAAGCAGGTTACAGCAAATTAAAGATAAAAAATTACTTAGTGGCTTCCGGCAAAGAACTTTAGACCCAAAATGGAGCCAATCAGGGTAACGATGAAAAATATCCGCCAGAAGTTGGCTGGCTCATTAAAGTAAATGATCCCGACAACAACGGTTCCGACGGCGCCTATCCCAGTCCACACGGCATAGGCTGTTCCCATAGGCAGGGTTTGGGTAGCTTTATTGAGGAAAAAGAAGCTCAGGCTTATGCAGACAGCAAAAGCAACACTCCATTTGAAATTTGAAAAGTTATCGGACAGTTTTAAACAGGTGGTAAACCCAACTTCAAATAACCCTGCAATGATTAAGATGATCCAGCTCATATTCTTTTTTTTACAAAATTAGCTTGATTTCTTTACTTGCCTTTTTACAAATGTTAAAAAATGGGCCACTATTTAGTTTCTGCCCTGATCCTGCTAAGTGTCACCTGGGTAACGCCCAGATATGATGCGATATATCCAAGCTGGATCCTTTGAATCAACGTCGGTGAATTGCTCAGCAATTCACCATAGCATTCCGAGGCAGACTTGAAAAGTCTGGCAATGTATCTTTCTTCAAGCTTGATGAGTTCCAGCTCTGCGAGTTTACGCCCCCAGTTAGCGAGGTCAATATTTTCTCTGAATAGTTTCTGCAGCACCTCATCTTTAAGTTCATACAGCACACTATTTTCGAGCAGCTCGATGCTTTCATAACATGGCAGGCCATTGATGTAGCTGTTGTAGGAAAACACAAAGTCACCCTCAAGACCAAACCAGAAGGTGATTTGGCTTTCTTTTCCGTCGCAATATGCACGGGCTATCCCTTTCTGAATGAAATAGATTGTCCGTCCGGTTTGTCCTGCATCGATCAGTACAGTATTTTTTTGCCGCTCAATCCGGTGCATCTCATTCGTCAAAAGCTTAAGGCTTTTTTGTTGCAGTGGATAAATGCTCTTTATTTTGGCTATAAGTTCATTCAATGTTTTAATATTTGTTTAAAGATAAAGGAACCCTGCTAAACATTTTTTTAAAATTGGTGTAACCTGATGATTTTTGATGTAGTCATACGCTTCAGAACAATGATTATAAAACAATTATTAATTAAAATTTAAGAATATGGGAGCGGAAGTAGTATTTATCTTTCTTTTTATCTGTGCCACAGCTATGGTATTTGGCATCAGATACATGTCTAACAAAGAAAAAATGGCAATGATCGAACGGGGAATAGACCCGGGCATTGCAAAGGCAAGGCCATCTGCGCCAACACCTTTTATCAGCCTGAAGTTTGGGTTGCTAATGGTTGGTTTGGGTCTGGGTTTAGTATCAGCCCTATTTACAGTAATGAATACCACCATGCACGATGAAGACGCAGCAGCACTTTATTTTGGATTTATATTCATCTTTGGCGGTATCGGCCTGATCATTTCCTACGTGATCGAAAAGAAATGGCTGGACCAGCACAAAAACTAGCATCAATCCAGGTCTTTTCAGACACCAGTTTTTTAATAACACGTCACCCTGAGAATAAATCGGGGTGACGTTTTTGTTTTGTCAGGTTAGCGTCAACAATTCCTTACACATAACAATTGCCTTAAATTAATCAATCGATTGATTAATTTTGTCCCGTTATTTTAAAACATGGAAAAGATAGATAAGAGAACCAGTATTCTTGAAGCAGCGGAAAAGCTGTTTTCGGAGTTTGGATACGAAGGAACTTCAACCCGGCAGATCGCCAAAGAGTCCGGCGCGAATATGGCAATGATTAATTATTACTTCGGATCAAAGGAAGGCGTTTTCATGGAAATTATGACCAAAAGGATCACTGATTTTAAAGAACAGCTTGACATCATCAGTCTGGGTACTGAAACTGGCATCGAGAAACTTCTGAAGGTAGTAGACGGCTATGCCAAGCGTATTCTTTGCAACCATGCTTTTCATAAGATGATGCACCGTGAGCTGTCGCTACCGCACAGACCTGAGATGTTCAGCAACATTGAAAACGCAATGGCCGGAAACCAGCAGGTTATAGAAAATATCATTAACGACGGAATTGCCGAAGGAAGCATCAGACAAGTAGACGTTCGGATGACCATACTTACACTGGTAGGTACAATCAGCAAAGTGGCCATTTCGCCTTCAAAGATCACCTCCGGAACAGGTTTGGATATCAACAACACGGAAGACAGAAAAGTGATAACTAAAAGGCTCACCACACACCTCAAAGATTTTATTACCGTATACCTAACACCTCAAAAATGAGACATCATATCAATAAATTAATAGTTGCCGGATTGCTGCTACCGGGTACACTCTTCGCACAGCAGGTAAAGAAATTGAATCTGCAGGAGGCCTTGTCGCTTGGTATCAGCAACAGTAAAAACCTTAAGCTTTCTCAAAACAAAGTAGATCAGGCAGTGGCCAGGCTGGCAACCGTAAAAGATAATGCCCTGCCTTCAGCCAGTGCCTCTTTTTTATATAACCACGCGGAGATTCCAACCAATACGCTGAGCATCGGTGGCGCAGATCCTATTCATCTACCAAAGCGTGCGGATGCTTTTGTCGGAACCGCAGCGGTAGAAGAACTGATCTATAATGGAGGAAAACTCAGATACGCTGAAGAATCCACGCGCCTGCTTACAGAAGTTGCACGGCTGGATGCAGATAAGGACAGGGAAGAGATTAGCTACGCCGTGATCAGTACCTACTATTCTCTTTACAAAGTATTGCAAAGCAAAAAGGTGGTGGCACAAAACCTGGAATCGATAGCGAGCCAGCTGAAACAGGCGGAGCGCTTTTTTGAACAGGGCGTAGTTACCAAGAATGATGTATTGAGGTTCCAGTTACAACAGGCCAATGTTTCGCTGACGGATATGGAAATTGAGAACAACAGGAAAGTGATCAATTACAACCTCGATGTTTTGCTGGGACTTGATGAAGCTACAGAAATTGAGATTACTGGACCGGACAACGCACTGAGGCCTGCCGGAACACTGGGCAGCTATCTGGATCTGGCTTTCAGTAACAGACAGGAACTGAAGCAACTCGATCTTCAGAACAAAGTAGCCGATGTGAACATCAAATCAGTAAAGGCCAATACCTTGCCAACGGTGGGTGTGGGAGCAAACCTGTACTACATCAACCCCAGCGGCAGGTTCATTCCTCCGGCTGATCAGTTCATTATGCCGGTTACTGTAGGCGCGAATATCTCCTGGAACATCGGTAACCTCTGGACCAACAGGCACAAGGTGAGTGAGGCAAGGGTTCAGCAAAAAAGTATTGGTTTTCAGAAAGACATCGTTGCAGATCATGTAAAAACGGAAATCAACAAAAGCTATCAGGATTATCAGCTGGCTACTGGCAAGATCAGGGTGCTGGAAACTTCTATAGCACAGGCCACAGAAAATGACAAGTTGCTGGCTTCAAAATACAAGAACAATGTAGCCTCGGCAATTGACAGGATCGATGCAGAAACCCTGCTCTATCAGGCTAAGATCAACCTTGAAATCGCTAAAGCCGATGCCGGACTTGCCTATTACACCTTATTAAAATCAACAGGAAAAATCGCCCAATAAATACCATAACAAATTAAATCCATGACAACTGAAAAAAAGAAAAAGAATAAAGTAATCCCGATCATATTAGGGGTGCTGATCGTTATAGGTGCAATTTTCGGCACCAAAGAATATATCTACTACAGCAAGCATGTAGACACCGATGATGCGCAGATAGACGGCGATATCAGCCCGATAGTGGCGCGTGTGGGTGGCTATGTTCAGGAGTTAAAATTCGAAGAAAACACCCGTGTAAATGAGGGTGACGTTTTGGTAAAGCTGGATGACAGCGACTATAAGGTGAAACTGGAACAGGCAGAAGCCGGACAAAAGGGAGCAAGTGCCGGAGTGGGTGTTTCTGAGGCACAGATTGCCGCCACCTCGGCCAACACCAGCACCGCAAAAGCAAATATTGAAGCGGCAAGGGTAAAGCTTCAGCTTGCGCAGAAAGATTACGACAGGTATGCCAACCTGGTAAAGGATGGTTCTATCACCCAACAGGCCTTTGACCAGGCGAGGGCAGAAAAAGAATCTGCTCAAGCAGCTTATACTGCGGCGAAAGACCAGTATGTGGCGGCAGTAAAACAGGTAGGAACTACACAGTCTCAGCTTGCAGTGAGCAACTCTGGTGTTACCCAGCACCAGGCTGATGTGGACTTTGCTAAACTCCAGTTGAGCTATACGGAAATTAAGTCCCCCTCGAATGGCATTGTCTCTAAAAAGAATGTACAAAAGGGTCAGCTGGTGCAGGCCGGGCAGTCGTTATTTGCTGTAGTGAATGAGAACAGCATTTACGTGACGGCCAATTTTAAAGAAACCCAGCTGGAAGACATTAAAGCAGGCTCGAAGGTAAAGATCGAGGTTGATGCTTATCCGGATGCAGAACTTTCAGGCGAGGTATACAATTTCGCCCCTACTACCGGAGCTAAAGGTTCTTTATTGCCTCCCGACAACGCTACAGGTAACTTTGTAAAAGTGGTACAGCGCGTGCCTGTAAAGATCAGGTTTTCCAATGCTTCCAAAGAAATCCTGTCAAGGCTTCGCCCGGGCATGAGTGTTAAGGTATCCGTTTCTATAAAAGATTAGTAATGGCCGAAAAAGGTTTAAAAAAGTGGATCATTACATTTACCGTGATCACGGCTTCCCTTCTGGAGCTGATTGATACGACCATTGTAAACGTAGCAATACCACAGATACAAGGTAACCTTGGTGCCACTCTTGAAGATGTGGCCTGGTTATCTACCGGTTACGCTGTAGCCAACGTGATCGTGCTGCCGATGTCAGGCTGGCTGGGCAGCCGTTTCGGGAGAAAGAATTATTTTCTTTTTTCCATCATACTGTTTACCATTGCCTCCTTTTTGTGCGGCAATGCCACCAACCTCGAAGAACTGATTGCGTTCAGGATCCTGCAGGGGCTGGCGGGAGGAGGATTGATCTCTACTGCCCAGGCCATTCTCATAGAAACCTGGCCGCGTGAGGACGTAGGTATTGCTACAGCCCTATTTGGATTGGGCGCTGTAGTGGGCCCAACGGTTGGCCCAACTATCGGGGGTTATTTGCTTGAAGTCAGCAGCTGGCCGCTGATCTTCTATGTAAATATTCCCGTCGGAATTCTCGCCGCCTACTGCACATATATGTTTGTAAGGGAGACACCTAAAGACGGTAAGGGTATGCCTGTCGACTGGTGGGGAATTATTTTGCTGGCGATAGCTGTGGGAAGCTTGCAAACGGTTTTGGAAAAAGGCGAGAGTGAAGACTGGTTCGCAACACCCTACATCACGGCACTTGCAGTGGCATCGGTACTGGGCCTGCTCCTGTTCATATGGCGCGAGATGAGTACAGAACATCCGATAGTAAACTTTAAGATCATGAGGCACAGAAGTTTTTCTGTGGGTATGTTTACCTCTTTCATACTTGGGTTTGGTTTATACGGTTCTGTATTTGTGTTTCCCGTGTTTTGCCAGAATCTCCTGGGATTTTCGCCGCTCCAAACCGGCGAATTACTGTTTCCGGGCGGGCTCTGTACCATCGTTATGATGCCGTTTATAGGCATCATGCTCAAGAAAAATATTCCTGCACAGTTCATGGCAACTATCGGTATGTTCCTGTTCTTCGTATTCTGTTCCATGCTGAGCAATGCAACCCTTCAGTCGGGTACCGGAGATTTCTTTCTTCCGCTGATGATCAGGGGTGTCGGGATGGCTTTGTTATTTGTACCACTTACCACTCTGGCCATACAGGACCTTAAAGGTCCTGAGATAGGACAAGGCTCGGGGCTGAACAACATGATGAGACAGTTGGGCGGTTCGTTTGGTATTGCTGCACTAACAACACTAATCCATGTACGCCAGGGCTTTCACCGCAGTAACCTGCTGGTCAACATCAACGAATACAATCCTGCATTTACCGAACGATTCAACGGTTTCATTAAAAACTTCATGAGCAAAGGATATAACTACCTGGATGCAAAAGCACTGGCAACAAAAGCCATAGAAGGGACTTTGACAAAGCAGTCGTTACTGCTCACTTATAGCGACGCATATTGGGTAGCCGGACTGATCCTTTTGTGTTCGATTCCGCTGCTTTATCTGCAGAAGTTTAAAAAGAATGTGGCTGTTCCTGTCGATCTGCATTAAAACAAAGCAGCCGTTAAGATAGTCCTAATGGCTGCTTTACCCCAAAAAATTAACAATTAACTGCATGATTTATTGCCTTTGCGTCACAAAACCAGCACATAAGTTTAAAAAGATTTGTTTAACCTCTATGGTACTAAGTTATAGATTTTTGAAAAATAATCAAAATTAAAATAGTCTAGCACAATGGTCGTTTTTTTGGGAGATTTTTGGTAGCTTAAGCCCGAAAAAATATCCTTTAAATATGATGCAGAAACAACGTGCAAAAGGACAGAGAGAATCCGTATTTAACAATGAAGTAGTATCCAGATTTGAACTTTACAACAGCCTTTTCCTTACCCTTCCGTTTTACAAGATTAAAGACACCGGCACCTTGTTGCCACTATTCATTAAGTACTGCGAAGATGGCATAAACAACCATGAAACACCAGCAGAAATTATAGATGCCTTCTTTAAAAAATATACGCAGACCACCGCTACAAAAGATGTTATTGATCTCCTTTTTCGCTTTATTCAGTACATCGAAAGACAAGTCGTACTTTTTGACGCAGTAGAAGACGCTTCATTTAACAAGCTCAATGCCGACGATGAAGAGAATGCATTACTTTCTTACCTGAAAAAAGGAGTTGACAACAACCCTCTCAGTGATAAGATAGAAAAGCTGATAGAAGATTTTTCGTTGCGCCTTGTACTAACCGCCCACCCGACCCAGTTCTATCCTGGAAGTGTGCTATCTATAATCACCGACCTTACCACTGCTATTAAGACCAACGAGATCTCTACGATACATCTGTTGCTGCAGCAACTGGGAAAAACTCCGTTTTTCAATAAGAAATCACCTACTCCTGTTGACGAGGCGCTTAGCCTGGCCTGGTACCTCGAGAATGTTTTTTATTTTGCAGCTGCCAATATTCAGTCGGGAATAGATAAAACACTTAACGAGTACAATTTAATCCCTAAAAAGATCGTTGAACTTGGCTTCTGGCCGGGCGGAGACAGGGATGGCAATCCGAACGTACACACAGATTCTACTATCCAGGTATCTAAAATGCTGCGACAGATCCTCTTTCGTTGCTACTATCGTGACTTTAGAAATCTGAAGCGCCGAATTACCTTCAGGGGCGTTGAAGAATCCGTTGCCATTGTACACGATATTCTTTACCAGAATGCCTTTGATCCGAATATTGATTTGAAGAACATCTGCGCTGATGTGATCAAACACCTGAGCGACATTAAAAACACACTGATTCAGGATCATGATGGCTTGTTCTCAGACCTGGTGTCTGATCTGATCCGCAAGGTAGAGCTCTATGGCTGCCATTTTGCTTCACTGGATATAAGACAGGATAGCAGGGTACTGAGAGATGTTCATGCTTATTGCAGACAAAGTAAACCGATCATTTCCCTATTCCCTGAAAACTACGATGACCTTTCGGAAGAAGAAAAAATCCAAACACTTTCTTTTAAAAGCGCAAAGGTGATCTACAGCGAAAAAGCAGATTCACTTACAGATGATACCCTGCAGACCATTAAAGAGATCAGACAGATTCAGGAAAGCAACGGCGAGCTTGCCTGCCACCGGTTTATCATCAGCAACTGCCAGCAGGCGAGTGATATTTTACAGCTCATCGAACTGTTTCTTTGGAATGGCTGGGATGAGCATGATCTGTCGATAGATTTTGTGCCTTTATTTGAAACCGTACATGACCTTGCAGGCGCGGCAGAAATCATGGAAACGCTATATTCGCACCCCTTCTACAAGCAGCACCTGGAGAAAAGAGGCAACAAACAAGACATCATGCTGGGCTTTAGCGACTCCACTAAAGATGGCGGTTATCTTATGGCCAACTGGTCTATCTTTAATGCCAAGGTTTCTTTGACTGCAACGGCAAATAAACACAACATTCAGCTGGCGTTCTTCGACGGCCGCGGCGGTCCGCCTTCAAGAGGTGGAGGTAAAACACACCGTTTTTACGCTTCAATGGGTAAAGAAATTGCTAACAAGAATATCCAGCTTACCATACAGGGACAAACGATCAGTTCTCAATACGGATCCATAGACAGTGCAGAATTTAATATAGAACAACTGATCAATGCAGGAATTTCCGCAGGCATCAGAGAGAAGCACAATATTTTGCTGGATACTGTTCATAAAAATCTACTTGACGAAATGGCAGAAGACAGCTTTGAGGCCTTCGTAGCGTTGCGCAAGCACCCTTTGTTCCTCAGTTATCTTGAAAAGTTCTCTCCACTGACATTGCTGTCCAAGATTACGATCAGCAGCAGGCCGGTAAAAAGGAATTCTGGTGAGGCACTTAAACTCGAAGACCTGAGAGCGATCAGTTTTGTAACTGCATGGAGCCAGTTAAAGCAAAATATTCCCGGCTTTTATGGCGTGGGAACAGCACTTAAGAATCAGCAAAAGCAAGGCAACTGGGATAAAGTTGTTGAAACGTACAATGAATCGGGATATTTTAAGACCATTGTAGACAACTGTATGATGTCTATGAGCAAATCTGATTTTGCGATTACCGCACACTTTGTAAATGACAAGGATTACGGTGCGTTCTGGAAGGTACTGTTCGATGAGTTTGAGCTTTCCAGAGATATGTTGCTAAAGCTATCGGGCCACACAACCTTAATGGAGAATTATCCCGCAGAGAAGCGTTCTATTGCCGTAAGAGAGAAGATCGTGCTGCCGCTGGTATTAATCCAGCATTATGCATTGGAGCAGCTCCAGAGAGAGATTTCGGGGCAAGAGCAGCAATCGTATGAAAAGCTGGCGATACGGACTGTATACGGCATCGTAAACGCAGGAAGGAACCTCGCCTAATTCACCATCCGCATAACAAAAAAGGCGACCTGAATGGGTCGCCTTTTTTTCTACCGGTGCAAATTATTAGCGGTCTATTGAACCCATAACCTTTTGTCCGAATGCATTTAACGCGTCTTTTTCAGTAGCGCCCGCATTCACATTCGCGTGTACTTCAAGTGCTCCGCAGATGTTGGTAATCAGCTCTCCCACCAAGTCAACTTCCTCATCATGTACACCTCTGAATTCGCAGAAAGCCTCTAAAACTGTTAGCGTAGATTCAAGGTCCTGCGGAGTGCTGCTTTGAAACAGCTGTCTTATAACTGGAATTTTCATGATTTTATCTTCTCAAATAATTCGGTTAACACTTCTGCTTTATTGGTCTGAACCTGTCCTACCAGCGCGCCACCTTCAAAGGCAGCAAAAGTTGGCAGATTATCAACGTTAGCCAGTTTACGTGAAGCCGGAAGTTTTTCGGCATCCACGATCAGGAAGGCAACATCTTCGTTTTCCGCGGACAGCTTCTTAAATTTGGGTTTCATGATCCTGCAGTTTCCACACCATGATGCTGCATACTGCACCATCACCTTGTTGTTTTCAGCAACATACTGTTGAAGATTATCTTCTGTTAATTCTAAAAACATACTTTGTTTTTTATTAGTTAGCGCTTAAATATTCTGCAACGCCTGTTCTGCTGGCGCTCATTGCATCTTTACCTTCTTCCCAATTCGCAGGGCAAACTTCACCGTGTGTCTGAACGTGTGCATAAGCGTCGATAAGCCGTAAATATTCTTTTACATTTCTGCCCACTGGCATATCGTTTACACTTTCATGGAAAACTTTGCCGGTTTCGTCGATAAGATAAGTCGCTCTGAAAGTAACGTTTGAACCTGAGAATATTTCGTTCCCTTCTTCATCGTATTCAACTTCTTGCTCTACAATACCTAAAATATTTGCCAGTTGTCTGTGCGTATCTGCAAGGATTGGATAAGTAACACCTTCTATCCCGCCGTTGTCTTTCGCCGTATTTAACCATGCGAAATGGACTTCATTTGTATCGCATGAAGCACCGATCACGATGGTATTTCTTTTTTCAAAATCAGGCAATGCTGCCTGAAAGGCGTGCAACTCTGTAGGGCAAACAAAAGTAAAGTCCTTTGGATACCAGAACAATAATACTTTTTTCGCATTATTTACTGCCTCTTCAAATACATTGATCTTCAAATCATCGCCCATTTCGGACATTGCATCGATGCTTACACTCGGGAATTTTTTTCCTACTATTGCCATAATTATATTTTTGTGTTTAACGTTTATCTAGTGCAAAGATACGCCAAGCTTACTTCAAAAACAACGAATTTGGACTGATCCTACATACTTAATATCGATAGGCTTATAGATAAATACTATACTATAAAACAGATGTATTGTTTTTGGCTATTCTACCTGATTACCCTTCCTGTCTTATCTATGTTGACATCGAAGGGCTTAAGATATTCATTGACAAGCACCGCAAACTCTCTTCTGCTGATTTCCCGGTCAGCCTCAAATTCTGTGTTGAAATGGTATGTGGTCTTCCATTTTTTCTTTACTTCTTCTTCAGTGCTTTTGAGCGACTTACTACCGACCCTGCTAATCATATCAAGCGTACTGCCTATGGTCATTTGAGCTTCCTTATAATCGTCAAACCAGAGCTGGGCTTTATAAAAATAAGATTTGATCGTTTCTCTTATCTCCTCTGCACTTACTTTCTGCTCTGGCCTGAACCAGGCATTTTCATTGGACAGCTCTGCTTTGAGAATGCCCGTAAGCCCTATGAACTGAATCGCCTTCCAGTTGCTGTCAATATTCAGAACATCACTAAATGGCACCAATGAAAGTTTGTAGTTGATCAGTTCACCCTGGATCGTTTTTAAATGTGCCGCTGAAGTTTTTTGCTTAAAGAATACGGCATACGCCCCGGTACCGCCCGCCGCCTGCCCCGCCGCAAGGCTCTCAGCGGATGGGTCCAGCATGATCAGGTTTTCCTGCATCGGATTCAGAAGGCTATATAGAGAAAGTATACTTGCGGATCTGCCTTTTGTGGAATACACAGCCGCAATGCTGGATCTGTAACTGCTGTTCTCATAATTAAACGGCAACAAAATCGTTTGCTTTCTCTCCAGACTAAGCTCTTTATCTATTTTACCCGACCTGTCTGCATTGACAAGCACCTCTGCCTTTATGGTTCTTCCGTCTTTTAACGCCAGATTCCATCCGCTTCCCGACCTCCTTAGCTTTACCCACGACATACTTCTGATGACGGTAATATTCTTTAAACTGTCCATCCAGGTTTTCAGTATGGCGTTGGCCCCGGCATTATCGAAGGAGGGAACGGTTGTACTGTCCTTAGAGCCTTTTGACGCCCTGAGGCGCTTTAAAAATTCTGCAGCGATTCCAGAATTCAGCTGCTGATTAAGGGGGGAAAGCTCAAAGCCGGCCCCCGGCAGCAAAACAACTGTCTTGACGCCTGATACCGCAGCTTGAATACCTGCTCCGATAGCATTATTTCCATCGCCAACAATAAGAACACCTGTTTTAGTGGTTTGACCATAAGTGCCGCAGGCAAGAATAGTCAATGCTAGAACAATATATAATTCCCTTTTCATCTTGATATTTAATTTAATAATGCAATATCCCTCAATTGAACTTATTTACCATATAAAAGTAACACTGGGAATTTAATTTAACTTATTTTAACAATTAAAATCCTTAAGTACAAGATCATGCCGCAAGACGTTACCTCTCTGCGCGAGGATGCGCAAGTCCATATTCCACTCCTCAACCTGGGCCGGACGCTACACGACTGATCTACCCGCGATACGAAAACAAATCCGGGGCATTAAAAGAGTTGAAAAAATTAATGTAATCAGCCGATCCTTACAGAGGTCATTGTCAGAGATCCGCCTACAGCCTTGTCATTGAACAACGAGACCTCATCCCCGGCCGTCTTCAGGCCAAGTGTGTACATAAGCGGGAGGTAATGTTCAGGTGTTGGTATGGCCAGCATTGCTTCTTTTCCCAGGCTTTGATAGGCCTGCAATGGCTGGTGGTCGTCGTTCAGAATCAGGCTTTTGAATTTGTCACTGATCTCAAGAGCCCAGTCGTAACCACCTCCATTGATCATATCCCAGCTCATCATCTTCAGGTTGTGCACCATATTTCCGCTGCCCAGAATCAGAACTCCCTTTCTGCGAAGCAACGCAATCTCGGCCGCCAGATCGTAATGATACCGTGCGTCTTTTGTGTAATCTACACTCAATTGCAGTACCGGAATAACGGCTTCCGGATACATCCTCCTTACAACCGTCCAGGCACCGTGGTCGAGACCCCAGTCGTGATCGAGGCCTACAGGAGCGCTATGTATAAGCGATACTGCTTCGGCAGCCAGGGAAGGACTGCCGGGCGCAGGATAGACCACATCGAAAAGAGCCTGTGGAAACCCGCCAAAATCGTAAATGGTCTGCGGAAAATCCATAGCCGTAATGTGTGTGCCCCTGGTAAACCAGTGTGCCGAAACGACCAGAACAGCCGAAGGCAAAGGAATATCTCTAGCTAATGATGCCCATTTGAGGCTAAACTCATTGTCTTCGATCCCGTTCATAGGAGATCCGTGACCAATGAACAACACCGGCATGACATGATCTCTTAGAGGTAAGCTGCTGGTAAAGGAGTTAAACCGTGAAAGTCCGGACATATGTCAGTGTTAGACATGCAGGCAATAATGCCCACATGTCTGTAATTTTGTTATTGAGCCTGAGCAAATTCAAGGTTCAGTGTAATCTTAACATCTTTTCCTACACCTGCACCTGTAGGATCAAACTTAATGTTATAATCCAGCCTGTTGATGCTGGTTGTAGCTGAAAATCCTGCTTTGGTTTTTCCCTGAGCACTCGCGGTTCCCCCGAATACTACATCAAACGTCACATCTTTAGTCACATCACGGATAGTCAGTTTTCCATTGAGTTCG
>DATFQH010000160.1:0-9275 GCA_035264385.1 Pedobacter sp. | reverse complement strand
TAGTAAAAGAACAGTTGAAGGCCATCGCCAGAGCTTGCTGGATAAAACCGGATGTAGAAATACTGCTGTTCTGATCAAGTACGCAGTACAAAGCGGCCTAATCAAATGAGACTGAATTGTTTTTACAATTCAGTCTTTACAACCTCTGGCAGGGATTGAATTTCTTCAATAGCCTCGAGTATCGCGGATCTTTTGGAAAATTTACTAAACACGATGAGCAGTTCTTTTGTCATGTCTTCATTTTCCTTAACAGTGATTTTCATGATTTTTATATGATGATCATTCATGATCCTTTCACACAATGATATGCCTGTTCGGGTTCGGGATCTCATCGTAATGCTCAATGACTTGACAGCCCCTCTGTCCAGAAATTTCCGTTCCGCCCATTTGATACCGGCAAGCACAAAGAGAATCAGTAAGGTCGTTACAATAGAGGCAACATACATTCCTCCCCCTACAGCGAGCCCGATAGCTGCCACGCACCAGATTGCAGCAGCTGTAGTAAGACCTTTGACTATCTCCTGCTTTAGAAACAAAATGGTACCAGCGCCGATAAAACCTATTCCGCTGACGACCTGGGCGGCTACCCTTGAAGGGTCGAGATCTATTCCGTCCACATGGGCAACATCGCCAAATCCATGAATAGAAACAATCATCGTAAGCGCAGACCCTATAGACACCACGGTATGTGTACGCAGGCCCGCAGCCCACTCGTTACGTTCACGTTCCAAACCCACCGCCGCACCCAGTATAGCAGCTGTAAATAGCCGCAGGGATATTTCAGTAATTGATATTAATTCCATAACTGCACGATTAATGTTGAATAAGAAGGAATTCAAAGAATATGCCGTATCAGAGCAGATGGTGGCGGACAACTGCCCGAAAGCTGCTAAAAGAAACAATTCAACGCTTAGCAGTATCGAAATCGCGTATAAACACGTGTATGATGCCGTATTAATACATATTTCTTTCCGAAGCAAAGCTCCAAACAATTGCCCTGCCCCACGGTTATGCTAAGACCATCAATTATGAATTAAATGAGAGTAGCAGACATGAGGCGCCTGGAAGCGCAGGATTTTTACGTGAATGTTCTGAAGGAACTGCACGAACATAACCTAAGGTTTATGCTCGGGGGCGGATTTGCCATGCATCATTATACCGGTATTGACAGGGACATGAAGGATCTGGACATCTTTTGCAAGGCTTCCGAATATCCGAAAATATTGAAGCAGGCGGCCAGTAAAGGCTATCAAACAGAGCTTACAGATGTTCGCTGGCTCGTCAAGATATTTCAGGACGACCATTATATTGACGTCATCTTTGATACGGTCAACAACATTTGCCGGGTAGATGATACCTGGTACGACCATGCAGTAGACGGGGTGTATGAGGGTGTTCCGATTAAATACCTTCCTGCTGAAGAACTGATCTGGTGCAAATTATATGTGCAGAACCGCGAACGCTACGATGGTGCAGATGTCAACCACATGTTCCTTAAGAGCGGACGCAAACTCGATTGGGAGCGTTTGCTTTTCCGGATGGATCCGCACTGGCACCTGCTCCTTGCGCAGATATTAAACTTCCAGTTTGTGTATCCGGCAGATTATCACGACATCATACCGGTCTGGTTGTTTGAAGAACTGATGGAAAGAGCGCGCGACCAGTATGACATTCCCGCTGCCGTAGAAAAAGTTTGCCGCGGCCCTGTTATTGACCAGACACAGTACGAAACTGACATTAAACTTTGGAATTATAAAGTAAGTACCATAAAGACAACATAAATGGAGGATTTGAGTAAGGTTCGAATTGCCGCCATGGCAGATATACATGTACGGGAAACTGATAAGGGTGCCTTGGGGCCTTGTTTTAAAGAGATTTCCGCACAGGCCGATGTCCTGATCATTGCAGGAGACCTGACAGACACCGGTGATGAGCATGAAGCGCAGATACTGGCGCAGGAATTGAGACAATGCACCATCCCTGTGATAGCCGTATTGGGTAACCACGATCATGAAAAAGGAAGGCACAAGTTGATCAAGCAAAACTTAATCAATGATCATGTACATATTCTGGACGGAGAAGCCATCGTGGTAAAAGGTATTGGATTTGCTGGTGTTAAGGGTTTTGGCGGTGGCTTTGACAAATACATGCTTTCGATGTTTGGAGAAGATGCAATGAAAGCCTTCGTTCAGGAGGCAGTCGACGAGGCGCTACGACTGGACAGGGCACTGGCGAGGCTGGATCAGGAACATCCAGGTATCAGGAAAATTGCCATTATGCATTATGCGCCAATATCCGAGACTGTTGCCGGTGAACCTGAAGCAATTTTTCCGTTTCTGGGGTCTTCCAGGCTGGCAGAGCCGCTTTCCAGAAGAAATGTGGTAGCAGCATTCCATGGACATGCACATGCAGGAACGCTGATGGGCAGCGTCGCGGGCGGCGTAAAAGTATATAACGTGGCCAGGCCAATTCTGGAAAAAAGTGGTTATCCCTGTGGTTTCTTTACGCTTGAGATTGACAAATAATTTTATGCCTTATGGACTACATTATTGGTTGTTCAGGTTTTCACTACAAGCACTGGAAAGGTGATTTTTATCCGGCAGACTTGCCGTTGAAAAAATGGTTTGAATATTATTGCCAGCATTTCAACAGCCTGGAATTAAATGTTACCTTTTACAGGTTTCCTACTTTGTCTATGCTAGAGACCTGGTACACAAAGGCACCCGATCATTTCATTTTTACAGCTAAGGCACCGAGATCTATTACCCATTTCAAAAAGATGCATGATACCAGAAAGATGACCGGTGATTTTTATGAGTTGCTCAGGAATGGCTTGAAGGAGAAGCTCGGTTGTGTATTGTTTCAGTTTCCGCCTAATTTCGCATATTCGCCGGAACACCTAAAACGCATTATACAAAATCTAGATCCAGATTTTGAAAATGTTGTCGAGTTCAGGCATAAAACTTGGTGGGCACCCGAAATAATTGCCCAGCTGGGAGGCAGAAATATTAGCTTTTGTGGAATGAGCCATCCGGGTTTTCCTGATGAGATCATCAAAAACACCCCTTTTTTATATTACAGAATGCATGGTGAATCGCAGCTGTATGCTTCAAATTACAGCAAAAAAGATCTTGACACGTTATATGAGAAGATCCGGTCGATGGATGACCTGCAGCAGGCATACATCTATTTCAACAATGATATACAAGGTTATGCCACAAAAAATGCCGCTTATCTGATTGAGAAAGCGGCTAAATAAAATCCTTACGGGAAACAGATGTCAAAAGCTGGGTCTATAAAAACGGAACTTCCTAACATCATTGTCCTTTCTGACGTGTAGCTTTTTGACGTTTCATATCGGTGGTATCAGTGCCGGTACCATTGCTTCCCGACATACTACCTGTCGCATTGGCGGAAGTGTCTGCAATGGTATCGGCTACATTTTCAGATTCCCTGAAACCAGTGTCAGTGTCCGAAGTATCAGCAGTCTCCTGAGATCCGCAGGCCATAAGTATACAAGCTGTAGTGATAAAAAAGAAGTTTCTGATTTTCATAATGGTAAATTGTATGTTTTTATGCTATACTACAGTAGTCCCATTCTTTTGTTTAATTGATTATTAAAACACGTATTAAAACATTGAAAATCGTATTTTTTGATTAACAGCGCACGCCGGTGATCAGGTATATATCCCGATGCAAACACGTATTCTTCACTTAAACAACATTATTTTTCAGTTGTTCTTGTTGAAACAAATATGAATAAGATTATGATTATCCCATTAGCCACAGGCCTGTTTATTGTCGTTCTCGTTGTTGTCCTGCTATTCTGGTTCAAAAAGCCAAAAAAATAGGTGTAAAATTGAGGGACTAAACAATGGCTTACAACACGCAAGCACTTGCGCCAAATGCAAAGCATCGCAAAACAGAAAACACATCAGAACGAGTAGTTTGCGCTGGCAATTGCGTACTTATTGGCGAAACCACTTCTACATATGGTTGTTTTTTAATCATCTGAGTATTATAGCAAAGAGCCACCTTAACTACTATTTTAATCATCACTTATGTATACACTTGGCATCAACGCAGTGTTCCATGACTCTGCCGCCTGTCTGTTCAAAGACGGCCTTTTAATCGCCGCCGCTGAAGATGAACGCTTCACTGGTATCAAACATGGAAAACGACCCATTCCTTTTTCGACTTATGAATTACCGTTCCACGCGATCGCATATTGCCTTCAGACGGCGGGAATCCACCTGAGCGAAATAGACCACATTGCCTATTCTTTTAACCCTTATCTTCTCATTCCGGAGGATCAGGCTTACGACGCTTCTATCAGCATCCCATTCAATCCCGGCATCCTGCAGGAACAACATCACTCAGGAGGAGAAAATCCCTGGAATAATTTATTTCTGAGTTCAATCATCAATGCACCGGCCCAGCTGATTGACGGCTATCCGCATCATTTGCAAAAATATTTTAAGGGCACAAACGATACAGACTGGGCCTGGCATTTCATTGAGCATCACCTGGCACATGCCGCCAGTGCCTATCTCCCCTCTCCCTTTCAGGATGCTGCAGTAATGACGCTGGACGGACGTGGTGAGACTGCGACCACTACCTACAACCTGGGTCAATACAATCACCTGACAAGAATATCGGAGGTGGAAATGCCCTCATCTCTCGGTCTCTTATACGAGCAGGCAACCACGCACCTTGGTTTTCTTCAATCATCCGATGAATACAAAGTGATGGCTCTGGCCTCTTATGGAGATCCCATATTTTTAAGCGATTTCAGGGATATCATTCGCATAGGGTCTAACGGGCAATACACCATAAGCAATGAAAACCTGGAGTACAGATTTGGACCAGCCAGATTGAGATCGGACCCATTTACGCGCCATCATTTCAATATAGCCCGTTCTCTGCAACTGGCCCTCGAGGAAACAGTTCTTGAACTCTGCTCCTGGCTGCATCAGGCAACAAAAATGGAAAACCTTTGTATGGCAGGCGGTGTTGCACTGAACTGCGTACTTAATGCCAGGATCAGAGATAAGAGCCCGTTTAAAAACATCTGGGTACAGCCTGCGGCGGGTGATTCGGGAACCGCACTTGGTGCAGCCATGTGGGTCGACCAGCAGCAGCGCCGCGCTACAGGTAAGAGCTTTGTGATGCAGCATGCGTATTGGGGGCCCGACTATGATGATGCCGAGATCGAGCACTTTCTACAGTGGTCAAAAGTACCTTATCACCGCATGGACAACGTCGCCGAAGAAACTGCACAGCTCCTTGCAGACGATAAAATTATAGGCTGGTTCCAGGGAAGAATGGAATATGGTCCGAGAGCTTTAGGCAGCAGATCCATACTTGCCTCGCCGATCAATCCAGAAATGCAGGCCAGGCTTAACGAAGTGAAAGACCGGGAAGATTTCCGGCCGGTGGCACCAGTGGTACTTGAAGAAGATGCAGCAGAATGGTTTGACCATGCCGGGCCCTCTCCTTTTATGTTATTCGTTTATGATGTGGCTCAGGACAAGACCGAAAAGATTCCGGCAGTAAAACACATCGATGGTACAGCCAGGATACAGACCGTTAACCACGAACAACATCCGCAATATTATGCACTGTTAAAAGCATTTAAGGAAAAAACCGGCGTCCCTGTTCTGGTCAACACCTCATTCAACACCTTGGGCAAACCCATTGTTTGCAGTCCCAGAGATGCTGTTGGCTGTTTTTGGACATCACCTTTCGATGCTTTGGTAATCGGATCATTTTTAATAGAAAAACAATATGGAGAAAAAAATATCAGTGATCATTCCTACTTACAACAGGCCGGAGCTGTTGATTAGATGTTTGCGTGCTTTGGCTGCACAGACGCTAGACAAATCTTTTTTTGAGGTTATTGTGGTAACTGACGGGCCAGATCCTGAAACTGCCAACGCAGTGCGGTCCTGGCTGAGACACAATGCCCTTGATTTTTATCAGTTGAGCACACCTGATAAAAGAGGCCCCGCTGCGGCAAGGAACCTGGGCTGGCTTAGTGCGAGAGCTCCGTTAGTCGCGTTTACAGACGACGACTGCATTCCCGACAAAGGATGGCTGGAGCGCTTTACTGAACAGCATGGCAGACAGGACACGGTTGCTTATACCGGTTATACCTCTGTGCCAGTGAGCGCTGACCCCACTGATTTTGCACTCAATACAAAGGGCCTTGAAAACGCCGAATTCATCACGGCAAATTGTGCCTGCACGAAACAAGCATTGCTTTTAACGGGTGGCTTTGATGAGCGTTTCAAACTTGCCTGGAGAGAAGACTCCGACCTCCATTTTAAACTGCTGATACAAGGAATCCCTATCGTTAAAATTTCCGAAGCCCGGGTCGTACACCCGGTGAGGGATGCTAAATGGGGTATTAGCATTAAGGAGCAAAAAAAGGCCAGTTACGAAGCCTTATTGTTCAGCAAATATCCGGATTTATACCGAAGGCATATTGCCAGTAAAGGAATTTGGAATTATTATGTAATCAATCTGTTGTGCCTGATCCTGATTGCTTCATTAATCTTTAATCTATCTCTGTTTGCCTGGACAGCTGTGGCCTTGCTGGTCATATTGTGGGTCACATTTGCTATACGCAGACTTAAAAATACACAAAAATCAGTCGCGCATATCCTGGAGATGCTCACCACGTCTATACTCATTCCAACACTATCCGTCTATTGGCGGCTGTATGGGGCGGTAAAATATAAAGTGATATTCATTTAAAAATCTATCTGCTTTAATGAAATTACCGGCGACTGAGATTAGAAAAATAGCCATATTCAGGGCATTACAATTGGGTGATCTGTTGTGCAGCATCCCGGCGATCAGAATGTTACGGAAAGCCTATCCGAAATCTATCATTTCCTTTATAGGCTTGCCCGCCATGGAGGGACTGATTAGCCGGTTTCCCGGTTATATCGATGAATTTATAGCGTTCCCAGGCTATCCCGGACTACCCGAACAATCTTATGACCCCGGGAAATTTAAACAGTTCATTAATGTCGTGCGTAGCAAAGCATTTGATCTGGTGCTACAAATGCAGGGCAATGGCAGCATCGTTAATGAAATGATAGGTTTTTTCGGAGCGAAACATGTGGCAGGATTTTGTATGACTAAGGAAAAACAAACAAATTTGTTGCTAAGGTATCCCCAGCATGTGCATGAAATCAACCGGCACCTGGCATTGATGGAACACTTGGGAATAACTACGGAGTCCGGAACAGATTTGGAATTCCCGCTTTTTGAGTCAGATCAACATGAGTTAAAGACCAGGGGCCTGGCATTGAAAGCGAATTCTTATGTTTGCCTGCACCCCGGCTCGAGAGGCAGCTGGCGGCAGTGGCCGCCGTTATACTTTGCAATGGCTGCGGATATTTGCGCCGAAGCGGGTTACGAAGTCATCATCACCGGTACGAAAGAAGAAATAGAGCTGGCCAGCAAAGTTGCCGGCCTGATGAGGTATGAACCCATAATTGCTTCAGGAAGGACCAGCCTTGGTGCAGTAGCTGCATTGATTGCGAATGCCAAAGGTCTGATTTCAAACTGTACAGGGGTCTCGCATGTTGCAGCCGCTCTCAGGACGCCGAGCGTCGTCATTAGCATGGATGGCGAACCCCTTCGCTGGGGGCCACTGAACAAGACGTTGCATCGTACAATAGACTGGACGACAGCCCCCGGCTATAACCAGGTATCTGCGGCAGTAAATTCAATGTGTGGTTCCGTTGGAAATGAGCAATCTGGTTACCGCTTCGATAACCTGAAATTCATCAGGTAAAGGACTGTTTGTCGCGTATCGTTTTTGATCGACGAATTTAATGACTTCATTCCTGCTCTTCAAATGTTCTCCGATACTATATTCTAAAACGACACAAGGTACCATCCATGGAGCATGCTGCGGATTGGTTTGGGCATATAATACAACCACCGGCGTTTGCATCGCAGCGGCCAAATGCACAGTACCTGTATTTACGGAAACGATCACAGACGCACTTTTTAAGACAGCAGCAAACTCATTAAGGCTCAGCAGACCCCCGGCAGCATAGGCTCCGGGGCCGCCAGCGATTTCAAGTTCATTTAACATTGCCGCCTGGGCTGCAGAACCGGTTAGCAGCAGGGGCATTGCCAGGTCGGCCTGTAGCCTTTTGATACATAGCACCCATTTCTCAAACGGGTATTCGCGTTTTAACTCCGACACACCGGGATGTATCACCAAATATGGCTTATCTATATTTAAGCCAATATTGTGAAGTTTCCTTGCTGCGCACAGGCGGCTTTCCTCCGGCAAGATAAGACTGAGTCGTTTATTATCGGTGAACGCGCCAATGGCTGCAACCAGATCCAGATCGCGCTGAACCTGGTGTCTGATGTAGGTATAAGGCTCCGGATCGGGGACCCAGTCGCTAAGCAAATCATAAGGATTTTCACGGCAGTAGGCCAGCCGAAGCGGAATTTCTGCCATGTAAGTAACCATTGCCGCAGGTAAAGGGCTCTGGCTATAGACTGTAAAAATCACACAGCCATCAAATCCATATCCCTTCAATAGTTCCACAATACTAGAAACCTCAGTTCCATTACAGGCACTATCGGTCTTTATCCATGGCAAATCGACGGTGATCACCTGATCAACATCCGGGTTAAGATGGGCGGCCTCCGCACCATTGACTGAGGTCATCAGCGTAATTACTGCGCCCGTAAAATTGCGAAGCGCATGAATTGCCGGAGATGACATGAGGACGTCACCCATGTTATCTGCGCGGATTACCAGAATGTTTTTACACCGTTTCCATTCATCCATCAGTTTGCAACAGCTATTTTAAGATGCGCGTGACCCTGAACCTTATTGATGATCTTTGTAGTAGACTGATTGTAAACGAACGGAATAAACGCGATCCTGCAACCCAGCTTTCTGAGCAACTTCTCTTCAGGCAAGTCTCTATGTTTGTAGTCACCCCCTTTCACAAAAATCTCAGGACGGATGATCCTGATCAGATTGACGGGCGTATCGTCACGGATACTGCCAAAAGGCACGATGTAATCTACACAGGCAAGGGCAGAAAGCACTTCAGTTCTGCTGTCAAGTGTATTGATAGGCCTTTCCTTTCCTTTTAACCTCCTGATGCTTTCGTCGTTATTCAAGCCAACAATCAAGATGTCACCCATTTCCCTTGCCTGTTTCAGGTAACTTACAAGTCCGCTGTGCAGTATATCGAAACATCCGTTGGTGAAAACGATACGTCGCC
>DATFQH010000159.1:0-11057 GCA_035264385.1 Pedobacter sp. | reverse complement strand
CGCACGCTGCAGACCCGGCCAGTCGGCATGGTCGCTCATAGCAAATCCTGCGTCTGCGCTCCGCCATCTTCTTCCCGCCCGAACCTGCATCCAGCCAGAACAAATCCCTGTTGCTGGACCTGTCAGGCTTTTTATCCATTTGCCATCAGCAAGGGCAGGTGGTACGATAACAATTCCGCGCTGCAAATCTTCTTTTTTTATTTCAGGAACAATTCTAATGGTTTGTGGCAGATCCACACCGGATGCTATGAACCTTTCGTTCAGGTTTGCAATAGAATTGTGGACGAAGATGTCGCTATAACCATTTAAACCTTTAATCAGCCGCTGTGCTTTTCCCAGGCTATACGCAATTAGTACACTGGTTTTATTTCCGTCCTGATTCCCCGAAATCCAGTCTCTGATCTCTGTAAAAAGCTGTTCCTGTGGCTGCCATTTATAGATTGGCAAACCAAAAGTACTTTCAGAGACAAATGTATGGCACCTAACGGGTTCAAATACCGTACTTATGCCATCATTTTCTGTTTTGTAATCGCCAGAAACTACACAGATCTCACCTTTATATTCCAATCGAATCTGCGAGGAACCTATAACATGTCCGGCAGGAAAAAGACTTATGCTGACACCATTAACTTTAATCTCTTTATGGTAAGGCAGTGTCTCTATATTCAGGTCTTCACCTAGTCTTTGCTGAAGAATGGGTTTAGTTAATTCATGGCATAAATAAGCTTTATTGCCCCATTTTACGTGATCGGCGTGCCCGTGGGTGGTAACTGCCAGATTTACAGGTTGCCATGGGTCAATATAAAAATCGCCCTTTGGGCAGTATATTCCCTTATTGGTAAAAGTAATCAATGCCATGAGCAATAAACAAGGTTAAACCCCTAATGTTTAAATTAGTTAATACTGAGCGAGTTTACTTAATTGTTATTTTTCTTTTTTACTTTTACAATCTAACATCTGTGTATGCCAAATATTTTTAGAATTATATTGACGCTGCTTTTTTTATTAGCCTTTAACCAACCATCCTCTGCACAAAGTAAATTCACCGTTAACGGAACTGTAACCGACTCAGGAACAGGAGAGACACTAATCGGTGCCAGCGTTAAACTAAATGGGGCAGTTACTACAGGTACAGTTACCAATTCGTACGGTTTTTATTCCATGAATGTGCCTTCCGGAAATTATGAACTTACCGTCAGCTTTATTGGATATAAAACGACCAGTCAGACAATAGACCTGTCAAAAAATACCAGGCTGAATGTTGTGCTTACTGAAGATAATCAGCTTAATGAAGTAATCATTTCAGCTGTGAAAAGAAATGAAAATGTGGTGAATCCTCAAATGGGCCTCCAAAAGATCACAGTAAAAGAAATCAATAATGTACCTGTTCTTCTGGGTGAAAGAGATGTGCTGAAAACTCTTCAATTGCTGCCCGGCATTAAATCGGCGGGGGAGGGCAACAGCGGATTTTATGTGAGGGGAGGTTCAACTGACCAAAATCTGATCCTGTTAGATGAAGCCCCTGTTTATAATGCGTCACACTTACTGGGCTTCTTCTCTACCTTCAATTCAGACGCTATCAAAGATGTGAGTGTATACAAAGGCGGGATGCCCGCACAGTATGGTGGCCGCTTGTCTTCCGTGCTCGACATCAAAATGAACGATGGTAACCGTAAAGAATTTACTGCTGAAGGGGGTATAGGGCTGATCTCGTCAAGACTGAAAATCGAAGCACCCATTGTCAAAGACAAAGGTTCTTTTATGCTCAGTGCACGCCGTACCTATCTGGATGCTTTCCTTAAGCTTTCTTCTGATAGTTCAATAAGTGGTAATACGTTATATTTTTATGATGTCAATGCAAAGGCGAACTATCAGCTTGACGATAAGAACACACTGTATCTTTCAGGTTATTTTGGAAGGGATAAACTCGGGATTAACGAAACCTTTGGATTTAACTGGGGTAACGCTACGGTAACTTTACGCTGGAACCATCTGTTTAGCGACAGACTTTTTTCAAATACATCATTGATTTACAGTAATTACAATTACGTAATCAGCAATCTGATGCAGGACAATAACTTTGAAGTAAATTCAGCTATCAGAAACTATAATCTGAAAGAAGATTTTGAATATAGCCTAAGCAACAGACACAATTTGAAATTTGGAGTGAATGCAATTCATCATACGATAGATCCCGGCAAACTTAGTACACAGGGAAACTCAAGTGTGAATCCTACAGACTACGAAAATCGTAAGGGTGTAGAGCTGGCCGCTTATTTATCTGATGAATGGGCTGTCAGTGATAAAATGAATGTGGTCTATGGTGTGCGGGTCAGCAGTTTTTCTCCGACAGGACCTGGCAGTTTTAAAAACTACGATGAAGATGGTAATACGATCGACGTGATCCCTTATGAAAAGGGAGAGATTGTTAAGAATTATGTTATTGTAGAGCCACGGATCTCTGCAAATCTACAAATAACAGCTAACAGTTCCGTAAAGGCGGCGTATACAAGAAACGTTCAGAATATTCATTTAATGTCTAACTCCACGGCAACTTCGCCAACAGATCTTTACATTATGAATAGTAATAATGTAAAGCCCGAGGTTGCTGATCAGGTTGCTCTGGGATATTTTAGAAATTTTAGCGATAACAAATATGAATTTTCTGCTGAAATATATTATAAGGGTATGCAAAATCAGATCGAATACCGAAGTGGCACAGATCTAAGAGGCAATGCCAATGTTGAAGCCGATCTTCTATATGGTGAGGGAAGAGCTTATGGAGTAGAGCTTTTCGTTAAGAAAAGGTTTGGCCGATTCAACGGATGGGTAGGATATACTTTATCCAGGACAGAGCGCCGGTTTGAGGCAATAAATAGCGCAAAATGGTTTAACGCGAAGCAAGACCGCACGCATGACCTTTCTCTTGTCGGGATCTATAAGGCCACCTCCAGGTGGACATTTTCATCTGTATTTGTTTATAACACCGGAAATGCAGTTACATATCCAAGTGGTAAGTATCAGATCGACGGACGTACTGTATTCTTATATTCAGATAAAAACGGGTACCGGACACCAGCCTACCACCGTTTGGATGTTTCGGCTACCCTGGAAGGTAAGCCCGGCAGGAAACTACAGTCGAGCTGGTCTTTTGGTATTTATAACCTCTACAACCGCCAGAATGCGTTTGCAATTGACTTTGAAGATAATCCTGATGATGCCACAAAGACGCAGGTTGTACGAACCACATTGTTTGGCATAATTCCTTCAGTAACCTGGAACTTTAAATTTTAACATGATGAACAAAATAACATATCTGATCGCAGCAATTTTAACTATCGTTGCACTGTCGGGTTGCGAAAAAGTGATAGAACTTGATCTGGATAATTCAGATCCGCGCATTGTCATTGATGCGAGTATTACAGATGATTATCAGAATCAGGTTGTCAGGGTGTCAAAAACCTACAGTTTTACAGAATCCAATAAATTCAATGGCCTGAGTGGGGCAGTTGTTGAACTTACTTACTTCGATGGCGGAACCATCACCTTCACTGAAAATTCTACCGGAACAGAGAAAGGAATATACAAAAGCCCCAGAATGCGTGGCAAACCGGGAACTGAATACACGCTGACGGTAAGGGTAGAAGGAAAAACATATACTTCTGTTTCAAGGATGCCGGATAAAGTGACTCTGGATTCAGTGACCTTTAAACAGTATACCATTTTTGGAAGCATAAATACCTATGTAGCCGCCAACTTTGAGGATCCGGGCCATACGCAGGATCAATACAGGTATATCCTGACAGTAAAAGATAAAGTTGAGGAAGATGCGGTAAGTGACGACCGGTTTAACAACGGAAATCATGTATCTGAAGTTCTGTTTTACGAATTGGATGACCTCAATACCGGTGATACACTTGAGGTAGAACTGCAATGCATCAACAGGCCGGTTTATAAGTATTACTTTACAATGGAGCAAATATCCGGAGATGGAGGTCCACCGGTGGCGCCTGAAAATCCGCCATCTAATTTTAGTAATGGTGCACTTGGTGTATTTAATGCTTATACAAGCAGCAGAAGAACAGCTATTATAAAAAGGCCTTAAAAACAGGTTACAGACCAGGTACGTTCCCAGCTTTTGTTTTCATCAAGTGCGATGATACCTTCTTTTTCGACAAGGTTCTGATTATGGCCGGTGCTGTCTGCAATACCGCACCATGGCTCCAGACAAACAAAATTAGCATTTTTGGCTGCCCAGATTCCAAAAAACGGAAAACCACTGAAATCGAAGTGGAACCCGTGGTCGTTTTTCAGATTTCGAAGTGAAATCCTGTCACTCCTTAAAGTTTTAATAACAAGCGCGTCTTCGTAGAAAAGCGCATAAGAAAGCGGTAGCGTCGAGTTGGGCCTAAGATCTATTGTTGCGGTTTCGTCTGTAATCAGATCGTTTCCAATTTTATGATATACAAGCTCAGTATCTTTATTGAACTCAATAAAATAATCGGTGTAAGCGATTTCTTCGTTTACGGCAGCAGCAAATGCTGGATGTCCTCCAATTGAAAATAGCAGTGTCTTTTCTCCAGGATTATTGACCCGGTACGAGCATGAGATAGAATTTTCAGTAAGTCTGTAATGCAGTACAAGGGCGAACTCAAAAGGATAGACTTTCAGGGTTTCTTCATCATGGGTCAGACTGAAGGATACCTCCGTATCACTGATCTGATCAGCGGTAAATTCCCGGTCTCTGGCAAAGCCATGCCTTGGTAGGTTATATTTCCTGCCGTCTGTGTAATAAGTGTGGTCTTTTAACCCGCCTACAATAGGGAAAAGTACGGGACTGAATTTTCCCCAGTAAGCTGGATCTCCGCTCCAAATATATTCCTGATGAGTAATCAAGCCGTTGAGGCTTTGAAGTTCAGCGCCTTTAGTGCTAAATTGTGCCTTTAAGTATTCATTTTGCAATATGACCATATCCAGATTAGTAAAATGCTAAATTAATAAATTCAGGATAGCATCGCTCATGTCTATTGTATAATTGACATCGATTGATTAGGTTTATGCAGATGTCTGGCTTCCATGCCATAATCTGTAACTAAATATGACCTCTGTAAGAAAAGCAAAATCGTTGACGGTATGGCTAATGAACAAGCCCGGGACTACAGGAGCGCTCGTATTTTTACTTTTGCTGATTTTTATAGGGCTTATCACCAAACAACGCTACTATATTATTAAAGAAAATGAGCGTCAGGAGATGATCAGTGTACTCAATGTCGTAAAACAAAATGTAGAACAAACACTTAAAAACAGTTATACCACCGCTCTGACACTCGCACTCACCATTAATGACAACGGCAAGGCGGATGATTTTGATAGAGTTGCGGCCAAACTAATTGATTCCAATTCAAATTTTCAGGCGGTACAACTTGTACCCGATGGAATCATCAGGTATGTCTACCCACTTAAAGGAAACGAAGGCGCACTGGGCGCGAATGTATTTAAGATCACACCCGAGCACACCATGAGGGCATATCAGGCCGTCCGTTCCAGGAAAATGTATTTTACTGGTCCTAACAGATTGAGGCAGGGAGGTATAGGCATAATAGGGCGATTGCCAATCTTTAATGAAGATCAATTCTGGGGCTTTTCTGCTGTGGTGATCAAGTTAAATACCTTTTTGAAAGATGTGGGTATTGTTAATGACAGCAATAAAAAATTCATATTTCAATTTTCGAGATACAATATCGCCAGTAAGAAAGAGGAATTCTTTCTCCCGGAAATCACAAAGTTTAACGATCTTGATTATGAGTACACTGTCATACCTGATGGCAACTGGAGAATTTACCTGATTGCAAAAAACAGGTTTGATATTTCGCAGCAGATCATGTATCCGTTTTTGTTTGGTTTATCGCTTGCGTTACTTTGCAGCTTATTAATTACCAAGCTCTTAAAAAAACACATAGAACTGCAGGCTGTAGCGGATGATCAGGCCACAAAACTTATTGAAACGGAAATAAAATTTAAGACCATCTTCGATGAAGCAGCGATAGGCATTGCTTTGGTGAACACCGTAAACGGACAGTTTCTCCAGGTTAACAAGAAATTATGTAAAATATTAGGATATACCGAGAAAGAGCTTTCCAGCCTTAAGTTGGAAGATGTAAGGTCTTCGGAAGATCATAGTGTTATTTCTGCAGAACAGAAAGGCTTGTATCCTAAACAAACCCGATATGCGGATAAGCATGGTAACATAAAATGGGCAAATATTGTTGAAACTCCCTTACAGGATGAGGAGGGGAACTTCGATAGCAGCATCCTTATTCTTGAAGATGTAACTGAACTGAACAGTTCTATTAAGTTGGTAACCGAGCAGAACAAGCGGCTTCTCAATTTTTCCTATATCGTTTCCCATAACCTGAGATCACATACCAGTAACATCCAGGCCATTGTAGGGTTAATTGAGAAGAGCGCTTCAGAAATTGAAATAAGAGAGATGGTAAGTCTTTTAAGAACAGTATCGGATTCGCTGAATGAAACCATGATCAATTTAAACAATGTGGTTAATATACAGACGAATCTTGATATTGTGACCACATCATTGAGTTTGCATGATTATATAACGAATACGCTGAACGTACTGAGTGACCAGATCAATATCAAAGCCGCACAAGTCATTAATAATGTCTCCAGTGACACTTTTGTAGTCTATAATCCAGCGTATCTGGAAAGTATCCTTTTGAACTTTATATCAAACGCGATCAGGTATAGTCATCCTGACCGAAAACCATTAATCATGCTAAGCATCCATAGAGAAGAAGAACAACTGGTATTGGAAGTGACCGACAATGGTATAGGTATAGACCTAAACAAGTACGGTGACGACCTCTTTGGAATGTACAAAACTTTTACCGGTAATGTAGACTCCAAAGGAATAGGGTTGTTTATTTCTAAAAACCAGATAGATGCCATGGGAGGTCGCGTCACCGTACATAGTATATGCGATGAGGGTACGACCTTCAAAATCTATTTCCGATAGGCACTAAGGTTTTTTTGCTTCTGCCTCTGCCTTAGCTTTCTTTTTGAAGAAACCTCTGAGCAGGAAGTTATGCTGAAGTGCTTCAAGATTTTCATCCAGTTTCTTACTGCTTGTCTCCATGTTTAACACAATAGATTTTACCTGTTCAGCCGTCTTTTGATCATTCAGCAGGACACCAACGGCGTTATCTGTCTGAGTTAACTTAGCCGAAGCCTTATTGAGGTTTTCCGTAAGCGCAGAAGCAGAGCCCGCTGTTTTCTGAAGCTGATCTACAGAAGCCTGCAGCTTGGCAAAGACAGCCGTATCGGTCAGTAATTTATCAGCAAGTCCCCCCTTGGTATTTAACGTTCGGGTAAACGCATCAAGCTCACGGGCCATTTTATTGGCTGAAGCTGTAGTGTTTTTAAGGTTAACTACTATAGATTTGAAATCTGCAGCTACCTGCTGGTCGGTAAGCAATGTGCCTACAGTACCTTTGCCTTCCACCAGACTGCGGGCAAGAATCTTGAAATCTGACGTTACTTCAACCAGGTTCTTATTGTTGACCTGGAAAGTTTTCATAATATCATCAGTAGAAAGGGTAGTGTTTACTCTCAGGCGATCTCCATCTTCTACGAACGGAAACTTTGGCGTACCTCCTGTGATAACAATAATCTTATTACCGATCAGTCCATCGGAACTGATACTTGCTGAAGCATCCTTGTGGATATACTTGTGTGCCTCTTCTTCAATATTTAAAAACACCTGTACCTGTGAGGTACCAAAAAACTGAATCTTTTTAATCGTACCTATTTTTACGCCCGAAAACCAAACATTGTTTCCTGATTTAAGACCTTGTATGTCATTAAAAATAACGTCGACGGTAAAGCTCTTTACAAAAGCTTTTTTCTGGCTGCCGAGCGTAAAAACTCCTATTACAAAGATGGCCAGGCCAAGAAAAATAAATACCCCAACTGTTATCTTACGGCGATTGTCTGATGCCTGCATAATTTCTATTGTATAAAATTGTAATCGTAAAATGGTTTTACCCGTTCATCATTGGTATCGAATACTTCTTCAAAAGTACCTTGTCGCTCAAATTTGCCATCGAGCAGCATGGCTACCCTATTGCCAACTGCCTTAGCGCAGGTCAGATCGTGCGTGATGATAATCGAACTGGTATGGAAGCGCTCCTGCACCTCATTAATTAAACTATTGATTTCAAGACATGTAATGGGGTCGAGACCAGCGGTAGGTTCATCATAAAGCATAATTTCTGGTCTGAGAATCAGTGTTCTGGCAATTCCTATACGTTTTCTTTGTCCACCTGAAAGTTCAGATGGCATTTGGTTGATGGTGTGGAGCAACCCAACTGCATCCAGCATTTCTTCTACAGAGCTATTGACTTCAGCTTTAGTCAGTTTTCGCTGATTACGCACGAGAGGAAATTCCAGATTTTCCCTTACCGTCATACTATCATACAGCGCGCTATTCTGAAATGAAAATCCAACCTTGAGCCTTAAGTCCAGCAATTGCCTGTAACTAATTTCATCAACATGCTGATTGAGTACTTTAACCTCACCCTGATCGGGTGTAAGCAATCCAACAAGGATTTTGATCAGGACAGACTTTCCGGTACCTGATTTCCCTAACACTACCAGATTTTCGCGCTTGTTCAAATGCAGATCCACACCCCTTAACACATGGTAATCTCCAAAAGACTTGTACAGCCCCTTAATTTCTATAACCTTTTCCTGGTTGGTTTCTTCTGCTGCCATGTCGTTTATGTTCTGAATAAACCAAAAAACTGAACTGAAACCACTTCTTCAATGAAGATCAGGAACATACCTATGACCACCGATGAATTTGCTGCTTTACCTACACCTTCCGTGCCTTTTGAAGAATTATAACCCTGATAGCAGCCTACCATGCCAATTGTAAACCCGAATATAACGGCTTTGACGGTTGAAGCGGTAATATCTAAAAATGTAATTGATTCTAAAGAGGATTGGAAAAAGAGCTTTGCACTGGTTCCCTCACTCATAGAGACATTGAGCAAAGCACCCAGCATACCTACAAGAGCCGTATAAAAAGTAAGAATGGGAATGGTAATGGTGGCTGCAAGCACCCTGGTGCTCACCAGGAACTTAAATGGATTGGTAGCCGAGACTTCCATAGCATCGATCTGCTCGGTTACCCGCATAGAGCCAAGTTCAGCACCGATGCTTGAGCCTACTTTACCTGCCGCAATAAGGGAGGTAAGCAGGGGAGCCAGGGTTCTCAGCAGAGCAATACCTACCAATGAAGGCAGCCATGAAGTGGCTCCAAATTCAGCCAGAGATGGTCTTGATTGTTTGGTAAATACAACACCCGTTATAAATCCCGTGAGGGAGATCAGCGCCAGTGATCTGTAACCAATGTCATAGCATTGCTTCAGCAATTCCTTGCCTTCATAAGGTGGCAGGAACGCTTCTTTGAAAAAACGTCCCATGAATTGAAATACATCACTCAGCGTGATAAACATTCCTGATAGTCTTTTAGTCTTCATTTAAGCGCATTCTTTCTCTTATCATTCAATTCCGGATATGTATTTCTCATTGAGCGTCGATTGTAATGACGGACTATCAAACTATGAGCCATAACTGCGTAAAGTTATTTACTTTATTACAAAAATAGTCAGGATGTTGAATATTTATAACCGTTATTCATTATCACCTATAACGGGATTTTATGCCCTGACGTGGCCTTAGAAGCAAAAAAACAGACCTGTAAGGTCTGTTTTGAAATATAATACAACATGAAATAGTTACACAGAAAAAACAATTCTCTACTATTTGCCTCCTGGAGGACAGTAAGTTTGAAGGAATTTAGTGTAGGTTAAAGCCAAATGTTCTGATGTGCCCGCACCTTCATTTATACTGTGTGTCCTGTTGGGGTAAGACATCATTTGAAATACCTTTCTGTTTTTAATCAGTTCGTTGATCAGCATCTCAGCATTTTGATAATGTACGTTATCGTCAGCCGTGCCATGTATATATAATAAGTTACCCTTTAGGTTTTGTGCATAGGAAATAGGGGAGCCCTTTATGTACGCTTCTTTGGTTTTTAAAGGCGAGCCCATATAACGCTCCTGGTAAATGTTATCATAAGTCAGCTGATTCCCAACTGCGGCTATTGCAATACCAGTGTTGTAAATTTCAGGATATTGGAACATGAGGTTTAAGGTAGAAGAACCACCACCGCTCCATCCCCATACTGCTACCCGTTCCTTGTCTACAAAAGACCATTCCAGTATTTTCTTAGCAGCCATTGCCTGATCGCGGATGTTTAGCCTTCCTATATTTTGAAAAATGCTTTTGCGCCATTCTCGGCCCTTAGGCGCCGGAGCACCCCTGTTTTCGAGAGAAATGTACACATACCCATCCTTTGGCATGTCACCTGCGTAAAGAAAATTACGCCCCGCACCGTAGGTATCTGTTACGGTCTGTGCTGCGGGTTCACCATAAACATAGAATACCACTGGATATTTTTTAGTCTGATCAAAATTGTCAGGCTTTTTCATCCAGCCGTCGATTTCTATTCCATCTTCCGTTTTTATTTTGAAGAACTCTACTTTGTTTTTTGGCGGTTTGATCCTGCCGAGCTGATTGGTCACACTGCCTTCCATCGTCAGCGGATTTAAAGTCGTCAGCTTCATCCATTCCCTGATTGGTGGAATAGAAGCACTTTGGTAAGTATGTCTTGCAAATATGCCATTTGGTGAGATGTCATAATCGTGTGTGCCCGGCAAAATAGAAGGCGTCACCATTTCCAGTTTGCCACCGCCGCTTAATTTGGATTTGTAGAGATATTTCTGTGTGGCATTAGAAGGAGAAGCAGTAAAATAGACAAAGCCACTTTTCTCGTCAATCAGCGATTGTTCGATAACATCATAATTTCCGTTTGTGATCAAGGTTTGTTTTTTCCCATCTTTGCTGATCCTGTAAAGATGCCTCCATCCGTCCTTTTCACTAGACCATATAAACTCTTTTCCTTCACTGATCCA
>DATFQH010000158.1:0-4657 GCA_035264385.1 Pedobacter sp. | reverse complement strand
GGAAAAGCGTTTGGTTGTATCCGTATTTTGGTTCGGTAGTGTCAAACCGTTCACAGCAGCGCCTTAACCAGCGGTGGGTCATGTTGATGGAAGCTGCCGCGTATTTATAATCACATGGATAGGGTGTACATTCATCAAATGCCATGATGATATCAGCACCGATGCTACGCTGGATATCCATGGCGTATTCGGGTGTAAACAGGTGTTTAGAACCGTCTATATGAGAGTGGAACGTTACGCCTTCTTCTTTTATCTTTCGTACTTTACTTAGAGAGTAGACCTGGTAGCCCCCGCTATCAGTAAGTATTGGACCGTCCCAGCCGATGAATTTGTGAAGCCCACCGGCTCTTTGCAGGATATCCAAACCTGGCCTGAGGTACAAATGGTAAGTATTTCCAAGGATGATCTGAGCTTCAATATCTTCCTTCAACTCACGCTGGTGAACTGCTTTAACTGTTCCGGCAGTGCCTACAGGCATGAAAATGGGTGTCTGAATCTCACCGTGATCGGTAGTGATTGTTCCGGCCCTTGCCTTTGAATGTGTATCCTGTGCCTGTAAATTAAAGTCCATATAGCTGCTCCCTCAAAAAATCTGGCCAAAAGTAGCAAAAAACCAGCTATTTAACGGCTAAATTTTTTATCAACATAAATGTGCATTACAGATTAAAAATGAGAAATTTGCGCCCTACTAAATGACATCGTGGAACTAAACCTGATAGATACTTGCCTGCTTGCTGGCCTGATTTTTTGTTTTTTAATACAGCTGTATTTCGGTCTTTTTGTTCATCTGAAGCTTGCAATGGTCAGGATAGAACCGTTGTTGGATATAGGATTGAAACCCCTGAGTGTAATTATTTGCGCACGCAATGAGGCTGTTAATCTGAGAGAATACCTGCCTGCAGTGCTAACGCAGGATTATCCGGAATTTGAAGTTATAGTGGTCAACGACAGATCATGGGACGGCACTGCAGATCTTTTAAAGGAATTTGTCAAACAATACAGCCATTTGAAGGTGGTGACGGTTGCCGATGGAGAAAAATTTATTGCAGGAAAGAAGTTTGCGGTTACAATGGGTATAAAAGCGTCGCAATTTGACTGGCTGGTATTTACTGATGCAGATTGTGTTCCAGCCTCGGATCAATGGCTGAAAGGTATGCAGCCGCCTGCAGACGGTGAGAAGGAATTTGTGCTTGGGTATTCTCCTTATCTGAAAAAAGGCGGAATTTTAAATGCGCTAATTCGTTTTGAAACTTTCTTTACAGCAGTAAATTACTTATCCTTTGCCTTGAAGGGCATGCCTTATATGGGTGTTGGAAGAAATATGGCCTATAAAAAGTCGCTTTTTTTCAAAAATAAGGGATTTGCCACACACATGCACATTCCCTCCGGAGACGATGATCTTTTTGTGAATGCGCACGCGAATCAACGCAATACTGTCATACAGATTCATAAAGATGCACAGGTATGGTCTGAACCAAATTTAAGTTTTGGTGCTTATCTACGACAGAAGAAGAGACATTTTGGCGCTGGTAAGTTGTATAAGGGGAGGCATAAATTTATTCTGAGCAATCAGATCATCTTTCAGTTTCTGTTCTATGTTTTACTGATTGCCTGTCTGTTCTTTCAGCCTGCAGCGTACATTGCGCTGGGTATATTGTTACTTAGCATCATCATCCGGTGCCTTATATACACCCGACTGCTTAGACGCCTGAATTATAGTGGATTGAGCTGGTGGTTTCCGCTGCTTGATGTTGTATTGTTCATTTTTCTGGTCTTTAACGGCGTAGTTTCTATATTTGTTAAAAAAGTACAGTGGAGATAAAGTCAGCATTAATACAGAAGTATTTTAAGGAGTTAACAGAACTGCAAATTAAGCAGTTTGATCAACTGTACGATCTGTACAGCTTCTGGAATGCGCAGATCAATGTGATCTCGAGAAAGGACATCGATGAGCTTTATGAGCGTCATATCCTGCATTCATTGGGGATTGCTAAATTCTGCAATTTTACCGCCGGAACAAAGGTGCTGGATGTAGGTACGGGTGGTGGTTTTCCCGGGATCCCACTTGCAATCTTGTTTCCGGAAACACAGTTCCACCTGGTAGATTCTATTGGAAAAAAAATTAAAGTAGTGACGGAAGTGGCTGTTGCGCTTGATTTAAAAAATGTGAGGGCCAGTCATCTGAGGGCTGAACAAGTGATCGATAAATATGATTTTGTGGTTTCCAGGGCAGTAACGCGGCTGATTGATTTTTATCCATGGATCAAAGGTAAGTTTGGAAAGGAATCTAAAAATGCGATTGCCAACGGGATCTTATATTTAAAGGGTGGGGATCTGGCAGACGAGATTTCCGAATCACGGCTAAAAGCGGAACTATATCCGCTTTCAGACTACTTCGAAGAAGCCTTTTTTGATACCAAATACGTGGTCTATATTCCTCAGTAAGATAAATTATTCTTTTTTTACGGCTTCCGGTTCTGCATAGAAGAACACACCGTCTTCGAGCTCGATTACGCCGTCTCTTGCCGCTTCTCCATATTTCTGAATAGCCGCATCAGAGCTTTTTTCATAAAATCTGACGCTTCTTGCTTTGAATTTAACTATTTTCCCTGCCTCAGGATTGACTGCAACTACACTTTTGTTGTTCACATAGAGCGGATTTGGTCCGAGTTTAATATTTTTGCCCAGTGCAGAAGTTACGCCAGGCTGACCTTCATATTTCATCATAGGCGTTACGACAGGTGGAGGAAATTTAACCTGGTTATCCTCCCTAGAAGGTGCAGCAGGAACGGGTACATCTGGTTTTACTATTGGTGGCGGAAATTTAATATTGACCTTCTTTGCTTTGGGTGGAGTTGGGGGGAATTTGATCTTTGCTGATTTTGAGCCAGATTGTAAAGGGGGTTCAGGTGGTGAAGGAGGATTTTTAACTACGATTGGTGGCGGAAAAGTGATGGAAAGCCTGGTGTTTTTTCCAGCAAATTCCAATGCACCGTTTGCAGCGCGTTTGCCATATTTTGCCCGGCCTTCTGTACCGTTGAGTTGTACCAGTTCATCATAATCTTCCACTGCACGGACATTTTCTGCTTGAGACAGCTTGCTGTTTATCACAATCAGTTTAACCGGGCGATTGTTTCCTGTTTCTTTATTGAAACTGCTTTCGATAGAAAAACTTTTTTTCTTTTCTTTTTTTGCTTGCTGTTTTGACTCCTGAAGCATAATTGGAGCTACAGCAGCATCCTTTTTAGCATAAAGATCTACCATAGCGTATTCTTTGGTAAAGCCTAAAGTTGAAGCGCAAAGCATTCCTGCAGTTAGCGGGAGTACATACAGGAGCCGGAGCCTGGCCCGTCCTGCTGTTCGTTTTTTGTTTAACATTTTGATTCTGTTTTTTAATATAGATTGGTTGAACATTTGGCTGGTGAGCGGGTTCTGAAATGATCCAAAGGAATTGCGGATGAGGAACATCGCATAATCGTGTTTAGGTAAGCCCTGGTTTGTGGTGGCTTCATCGGCGATGTATTCATGAACGAGTTTGATGTCCTGTTTCATCAGCCAGCAGAGCGGATTGAACCAGTTGCAGATCAGTAACACTTCAAAAAATACGATATCAAAACTGTGTTTTTGCCGGATATGAATCATTTCATGTTGTAAAACGATATTTTGCTTGTCTGTTGCGGGATTGATAAACAGGAAGTTAAAAAAGGAAAAAGCACTATCTAACTGGCCGAAATGAACCTGGACGATCCCTCCCTTGCGGGTTTTATCTCCCCTGATTGTCATCTGGAGTATCCGGTAAAGGCTGGTTACGAGACGAAAGAAGAAAAATCCCGCCACAACCAGATAACAGACAAAGATAGTATCACCGGCAGTCAAAACAGGGGCAAAGGTTGCGGCTGGCATCATTTCACCGGAAAATTGAACTACCACGGAGCTCTGATTTTGAACAGGATTGAACAAGCCGTTCAGGTAGCCGATTTGAAAGACAGGCAGCAAAAATGCAAGTACCGGGGTGCTGAGCAGATAACATCTGTTTAGCTGATAGAAAGTTTCCCGATGCAGGAATAATCGGTAGAATCCGTAGAAGAAAGCCAAGTACAGGTTGCTTTCCAATAAATAATATAGCCAATTCATCATGTTTTATTTTTAAGCTTTTCAGCGAGTTTGATCAATTCATCGAGTTCATCGATATCCATGTTTTTTTCCTTTACAAGAAAGGAAACCAGGCTTTGGTAAGAGTTTTCAAAATAGTTGTTCATTACCTTGTCAAAGGCGAAGTGTTTGTATTGGTCTTCAGTGATGACTGGAAAATAAATGTGGGTGTTGCCTATCGCCTTATGGTCTATAAAGCCCTTGCCCTCCAGTACCCTAATGACGGTTGATACTGTATTGTATGCGGGTTTCGGAGGCATCATACGGTCGATTACGTCCTTTACAAGGCCTTCTTTCATTTCCCATAAAATCAACATGATCTGTTCTTCTGCTTTTGTTAGTTCTCTCATTGTATCGGTAATTTTTAACGTTAATTAAAGTTACTACTATTTTTATAGTTTACAAACTATTTTTGCAGTTTATATTTAATACACTGATTTACAATAGTATAATATGTTGTTGTGATATTTTTGTCGGATCAGAATAGCGTATCTCTGCTGAAATT
>DATFQH010000157.1:0-2494 GCA_035264385.1 Pedobacter sp. | reverse complement strand
AGGAAAAAATCATCTGACCGTTATAAAACGGAAATTCGCTTTACAACAGTTTCAGCGCCGGCCACTATTTTGAGAAAATAGATGCCAGCATTCAATCTGTTCGGAATGGTGTAATTCCTGGTTTGCTCACCAGCCTGAATGCGTTCATTCGAAAGGGTTACTACCTCATTTCCAAGCAGATCCATGATCTTAACAGAAAGACCAGATTCCCGTTCCAGACGCACGATCAGGTTAATCTGATCGTCTACAGGATTCGGGTACACTTTAAGTATGGTTAAGATCTTCTCAGGCCTCGGAGGATTTTGAACTATAGTCTTCGCAGGAGAAGTAAGGTCACTGTATTGAATAAAGCCTGACCCATATTTAGGTCTGTACGTAGGTACGCTCGCTTTGATCTGGGGAGTTTTATTAATTCTTTTGGAGCGGATACTATTAATTGAACTGTCTGGTTTTTGAGCGAAAACAGAGGTACTACCCAGTACACCTATGCATATAATGCAAAAGATATTCAATAGGAGCGCTATTTTGTGGGTCTTGCTCATGTTTGGTAATTGCCAAAAATATAAATAATAAAACAAAATAATCAATCATTTTGTTCGATAATCAGATTTTTAACAATATTTAACAAGTTATTACGTTTACCGATTCCTCAATATATAAAATAAACCTGAACCGTAATAAAAAAAACACAAACACTACAACAAGTTAAGGTCATTTTTATTTGTAGTTTTGCCGCATAATAGAATCTAAAGTGTCAAATCATAAAAACTTAAATGCAGTCACCGCAGGTGGCTTGCTGATCAGCTTAGGAATAGTTTATGGAGACATAGGTACGTCCCCATTATATACGCTTAAGGCCATATTCAATGCGGTGGTTTCGATGCCCAATCCACAAGTGATTACTCCTGATCTGGTTCTCGGCGCTTTGTCTTGTATCATCTGGACACTTACCCTCCAAACAACGGTCAAGTACGTAGTCATTACATTGAGGGCAGACAATAAGGGTGAAGGCGGTATTTTTTCTCTTTATTCCCTTGTACGTAAAAATGCCAAATGGCTGGTGGTTCCCGCTGTAGTAGGTGGTTGCGCATTACTGGCAGACGGAATTATCACTCCAAGCATCACCGTAACCTCGGCCATTGAAGGCTTGCAGCAGAAATTTCCCAACGTTAGCGTGATACCTATTGTCATTTCGATCATTACCGGATTGTTTATCATACAGCAATTTGGGACCAACTTAGTCGGAAAGTTGTTTGGCCCGATCATGTTTCTATGGTTTGGGGCGCTTGGTATACTCGGCTTGCTGTTTGTTGTTCAGGACTTCAGCATATTCAAGGCACTAAATCCCTATTATGCATTTGAACTGCTGGTGGCCAATCCTAAGGCACTGCTGATCCTGGGCGGAGTATTCCTGTGTACAACCGGAGCTGAAGCACTGTATTCAGATATGGGGCACTGCGGAAGATCAAATATCAGGGTGAGCTGGATCTTTGTAAAGGTGATGCTGATACTGAACTATCTTGGACAAGGCGTATGGATTTTGCACCACGATAATTACGATACGAGCTTAAACCCATTCTTTAAAATTGTTCCTGACGCTTATTTACTGCCTATGGTTGCCCTGGCAACTGTCGCAGCTGTAATTGCCAGTCAGGCTATGATTACCGGTTCCTTTACCCTGATTTCGGAAGCAGTGAGGCTGAACTTATGGCCTAAGGTAAGGATCAATTATCCGAGCAACCAAAAGGGACAGATCTATGTGCCTTCTATCAACTGGATCCTTTGCATAGGCTGTATAGCTATCGTTTTAATATTTAAAAACTCCAGTGCCATGGAGGGTGCTTATGGGTTGGCCATCAACCTTACCTTTTTAGCAACCACTATTCTGATTGCGGCTTATATGAAGCGCAAAAAGGTGCCGGTTTACATCATTGGTATATTTTTGGCGATCTACATCATCCTGGAAATTACATTCCTTGTCGGTAACATGGCTAAATTCTTCCATGGCGGATGGGTAACCGTACTGATAGGTTCCTTGTTATTTACCGTGATGTGGAGCTGGTATGTAGCGAGAAAGATCAAGAACAGATTTGTTAAGTATGTGGAGATAGAAGATTACTACCAGATTATCGGAGAGCTTAGTGAGGACATTTCGGTTCCAAAATACTCTTCCCAGCTCGTTTACCTCACAAGCGCGAATTTTAAGACTGAGATAGAATCTAAGATTATCTATTCGATCATACAAAAGGAGCCCAAGCGGGCAGATATTTATTGGCTCGTGCATGTGGATGTTGTGGATGAGCCTTTCACCAGAGATTACAAGGTAGAATTTTTGATCCCCGGCAAGCTGATCCGGATAGACTTTAAACTTGGCTTCCGGGTTGAACAGCGGGTAAATTTATTGTACAGAAAAGTGATAGAAGAGTTGGTAAAGAATGGAGAAGTCGATATTACCAGCCAGTATACTTCTTTAAACAAGCATAAAATAGCAGGT